>JBDRZF010000086.1:1351-6112 GCA_039803805.1 Caldifarciminota bacterium | reverse complement strand
ATTTACAATTCCCCTTCCTGCATTTTCCATTAAGATAAGAAGTGGAAGCCCGAAGATTTCATCTGTCTTTTTATCAAGAATTTTCATTTCTAAAGGAGTTAAAACTATCATAATTAATTATTTTAATGAAAATACATCATCTCTTTTCTCTGCCTTTTTTAAAATCTCAATTGCCTTTTTAAAAACATTATCATATTTTAAAAGAGCCTCATACCTTCCTTTCATTCCCTTTTTCTTTTCAGAAAGTTCTATGTCAAGTAGCATCTTTATTTCTTCTTTTGCCTTTTCAAAATTTTCCCTTTCTAAGTCTTTTTCTTTTGAAATAAGATACTTCCAGAATTCTTCGATAACTTCTTCATTAACCTCGCTTTTTCCTGTCATATTATAATATTCAGTTGCGAAATCAAAGAAATAATTTTTAAGACTAAGGGTTTGTGAAAAAGTCGAAAATTCCCTTTCTTTAATTAAAATATCAGGAACAATTCCAATTCCACCTAAAACTTCTCTTTTTAAATGTAAAGTCTTAAATTTTTGAACATCTGAAAGTTTATCTTTTTTATGAATGAGCCTTCCTGAGGGGAGATGATAAAATGCAGTTGTAAGTTTTAATTTATAACCTGCATCAAGTGGGAAAATTCTTTGAACAGATGCCTTACCAAAAGACGTGTCACCTATTATTATTCCCCTATCATGGTCCTGAATTGCACCTGCAAATATTTCAGAAGCAGATGCAGAACCTTTATTTATTAAAACTGCAAGCGGCATTTTCTCATAAATACCATTATCTTCTATTGCCTTATATCTCTCAAGAATTCCTTCAGTTCTTCCTTTTGTAAACACTATTTCTTTGTCCTTTTCAAGAAATATATCACAGAGTTCAACTGCTTGATTTAAAAGGCCACCAGGATTAAATCTTAAGTCTATGATTATTTTTCTCATTCCTTTATTTTTCAAACTATCAAGTGCAGAAATAACCTCTGCTTTTAAGTTTTCTGAAAAGTTTGTTATCCTTAAATAACCAATATCTTTTTCAAAAATTTCGGCTAAGGCAATTGGTTTTACTTCAATTATTTCTCTTATAATCCTAACATCAAAAGGCTGGGGAATACCTGCTCTTTTTATCTTTAAATTCACCTCTGTCCCTGGTTCACCTCTCAAGGTATTAACTGTTTTTTCAATTGTCCATCCCTCTGTTGATTCACCATTTACTTCTATTATTTTGTCACCAGGTCTTAAATTAGCTCTATATGCAGGGGTTCCCTCAATAGGAGAAATTACAGTTGGAAAATTATCCCTTATATCAACTTGAATACCTATTCCTCCAAATTTTCCCTTTGTCGAAATTTCAAGTTCTTTCCATTCTTTTGGTGTCAAAAAGTCTGAATAGGGGTCAAGATCCTTAACCATTCTATCAATACCATTTTCAAGCACTTCACCTATATCTTTTTCTTCAACATAGTTATCTCTTATATACCTTAAAACTTGGGTTAAAATTTTATACTTTATTTCAATTCCTTCTTTTTGAGAAAAACCTTTTGGTGGATAAAGGGTGATAAACAAAAGAAAAATGATTATTATAACAAAAAATTTTTTCATTCTTCCCCCTTTATTTCTTTTATTTTCTTAACAAATTTTTCTTTTTCCAAAAGTCTTTTAAATGTTATTTCTTCACATATCTCTATATTTCTTTCTAAATTGTCCTCTCCATTTAAAACTATTACCCTTTTCTTTGCTCTTTTTGCTATTGTGAGGAAACCTTTCCTCACCCTTTCATGAAAATCTGTCTTTTCTATCTCAATTCTATCTTCTCTTTTTATTCTTGAAAATCCTATATTTACAGGAACATCAATTAAAAATGTTAAATTTGGCTTAATTTCCTCGGTAATCAGTTTATTAAGCCTTGTTATAAATCTTAAAGAAATATTTCTTCCAAAACCCTGATATGCAAAGGTAGAATCATCAAATCTGTCGCATATAACTATTTTACCCTCTCTTAAAGAGGGAATTATTATTTTTTTTACATTTTCTCTTCTTGCAACAAGAAAAAGAAAAAGTTCTGAATAGGGATCAATATCAAAATTTTTATTTAAAATTATCTCCCTTATTTTCTCACCAACTTCTGTCCCCCCAGGCTCTCTTGTGAAAATTACAGGAAATCCATACATTTTTAATTTTTCATATAACATATTGGCAAGAGTTGATTTTCCAGATCCTTCTATACCCTCAAAGGTTATAAAAAATCCCCATTTACCCATTATTTTTTCTTTCCATACGTTTTTATGAATTTCTCTAAAAGTTCTCTTGCCTTAAAATCGGGAATTTGTTTCGGTGGTGATTTCATAAAGTATGCTGAAGGCTCAATTATTGCTCCTTTTAATCCTGCATCAAGGGCAAGTTTTAAACATCTTATTGCATCTATAACAACTCCTGCTGAATTTGGTGAATCCCAAACTTCAAGTTTCAATTCAATATTAAGGGGAACATCACCAAATGTTCTTCCTTCAAGCCTTATATATGCCCACTTTCTATCTTTAAGCCATGCAACATAATCAGAAGGTCCTATATAGACATTTTCTTCACCAATGTCATAGGGAAGTAAAGAAGTAACAGCCTGTGTCTTTGAAATCTTTTTACTTTCAAGTCTTTTTCTTTCAAGCATATTTAAAAAATCAGTATTTCCACCAACATTTAACTGAGCAGTCCTTTCAAGTTTAACACCTCTTTCAATAAAAAGTTGGGTTAAAACCCTATGGACTATTGTTGCTCCGACCTGTGATTTTATATCATCCCCTATAACAGGAAGCCCTGCCTCTTCAAATCTTTTTTGCCAGTATCTTTCTCTTGCTATAAAAACAGGTATGCAGTTTAAAAAGGCACATTTAGCCTTTAAAACCTGCTCAACATACCATTTTGTTGCTTCTTCAGAACCAACCGGTAAAAAATTTATGACTATATCAGTTTTTGTTTCTCTTAAAAGTCTTACAATATCAGCAGTTTCACCCGGTGCTTTTTCTATTATCTTTGATAAATATTCACCAAGACCATCATGGGTCATTCCTCTTACAACAGGGACACCAAGTTTTGGAACCTTGCAAAATTCATATGTACAGTTTGGCCATGTATAAATTGCTTCTGCAAGGTCTTTACCAACTTTATTTTTGTCTATATCAATTCCAAGGGTAAATTCAATATCACTTATATGATATCCACCAAGATTTACATGCATAATCCCGGGAATAAATTCATCTTCTTTTGCATTCCTATAATAATAAACTCCTTGAACAAGACTTGATGCACAATTACCAACTCCAATTATTGCAACTCTTATTTTCCCCATTTTTTTTCTCCTTTTTAAATTAAATTTTTCTTCAAATCAAATATCCTTCTTATAAAAGTAAATAAGTTAAGTATTATAAAGGGAAAGAGGGAATAAAGAAAAATCATTTTACCAAAAAAAGAAAAAAAGGAAAGGTATAAAATTCTTAAAGCCCTTTCCATTGGTCCTTTTCTTGTTGAAAAATTTTCTCCTTCCCCTCTTGCTCTAACATAACTTATCATAAAGGAAAATAAAAATGAAATAAATATTATAATTATTGCAAATGTATTTTCTTTAAAAGAATATAATATCCCGCAAAATATAAAACCTTCTGAAATTCTATCAAATGTTGAGTCAATTACTCCACCAAATTTTGTAACCTCATTTTTCTTTCTTGCAAGTTCTCCATCCAGTGTATCAAAAAGGGAAAATAAAATTAGAAATATTCCCGCAGGGATATAAAAATTTAAAGCATAAAGTGCGGCAGGAATTATTGAAAGAAATAAACCGATAAAAGTTAAATGTATAGGTTTAATTTTTTTTTTGTGCAAGAAAATCAACAAAGGGTTTTAAAAATTTTTTATACTTTTCCATTTCCTTCAATTATCAGAACAAATTCACCCCTTTTATCTCTTATCCATTCTAATGCATCCTTTAAATTCCCATAAAAATGCTCTTCAAAAATCTTTGTCAATTCCCTTCCTATATAAACTTTTTTATTACCAAAAATTTCAAAAATTTCAGGAAAAACTTTTTCTTTTTCATGGGGTGAGATAAAAATCACACATGTTTTTTTAGTTTCACAGGCATTTTTTAAAATTTTTTTTCTCTTTGAATTTCTCTTTGGTAAAAATCCCAAAAACAAAAAATTATTAGAATTAATCCCAGAAACCGAGAGAGCACAGGTTACACTTGAAACTCCGGGCACAGGAATAACTTCATATCCTTTTTCCCTTAAATTTTTTATTAAAATATATCCCGGATCCTGTATACAAGGAGTCCCACTATCTGAAATAAGAGCAATATTTTTTCCTTCCTTTAAAATTTTTTCAACTAATGGAATTCTTTTCTCCTCTTTACCTTTAAAATAAGAAATTAATTTCTTTTTTATTCCATAATGATTTAAAAGTTTTAATGCTCTTCTTGTATCCTCACATAGAATGATATCAACCTCTTTTAATGTTTCAATTGCCCTTAATGTAATATCCTTTAAATTTCCAATAGGAGTTGCCACAACAAAAAGTTTACCCTTCATAAAATATAAATAATAAAGTTTTTTTGAAAATTTTTCAAAATATAAATTATAATAAACAAATTATGATTCCCTTAAAAGATAATATTCCTTCTCGTAAGTTTCCTTTATTTAATTATTTTTTAATTTTTGCAAATACAATTATATTTTTTTATGAAATACTTTTACCAAAAAACAAATTACAGGAACTTTT
>JBDRZF010000086.1:0-1341 GCA_039803805.1 Caldifarciminota bacterium | reverse complement strand
CTTAAATTCAGGATTTATTCCTTACTATTTTTTTAAAAATCCAATAGGTAATTTAGAAACTTTAATTACAAGTATTTTTTTGCACGGTGGATGGATTCATTTTTTAGGGAATATGTTATATCTTTATATTTTTGGAGACAATGTTGAAGACTTATTGGGACATTTTTCCTATTTAATATTTTATTTTTCGGCAGGAATTGTTGCGAGTTTAACACAGGCTTTATTCTCCTTTTCATCAAAAATCCCGATGATTGGTGCATCTGGAGCAATTGCAGGGGTTCTTGGAATTTATTTCATATTCTTTCCATTTGCAAGGGTTTTAACACTTGTTCCTTTTTTCTTTTTTTGGCAAATAGTTCCTGTTCCTGCTTTCTTATTTCTTTTTTTCTGGTTTTTTATTCAGTTTTTTTCAGGAATTTTCTCACTTGGTATAAATACTCAAGGAGGAGTTGCATTTTTTGCCCATATCGGTGGATTTTTATATGGAGTTTTCATTGGAATTTTAATAAGGAAAAGAAAAATTAAAAAATATTTGAAATATATAAATTTATAATGTTATAATTTAAAAAATTTGAGGAGGTGAAAATATGAAAAAAGTGATGGGAATGTGTATAATGCTAATAATGATAGGAAGTCTAAATGCAATACAAAGAACCGTGCTCTGTGAAAAATTTACTGCAACATGGTGTCCTTATTGCCCTGGTGCTGCAATGGGATTCAGGGATTTAAAAAACCATTTTAAAGATACTGTAACAATGATATCATATCATCCATCAAGCAGTGACCCATTTTATAGATTAGAATCATATCAAAGAGCACAATATTATGGAGTTTCATCTATTCCCCATGCATTCTTTGATGGTGTTTTAAATTATCTTGGTGGTTCTACAAGTTCAAGTATGTATCAATATTATAAGCCACTTGTTGATCAAAGAAAAGTGATTAATCAACCATTAAAATTTATAGCAAGTGGTGTTTATTATCCTGCAACAAAAAATGGAACTTTGAATATAACAATTCAAAATCTTGGGAACATCACAATTTCTGGTTATTTAAGAATAGCAGAAGTCATCCTTGATACTCCTTATGCATGGCAGAATCAAACCCATCTTGAATGGGTTGTAAGAGATTTACTTCCAACTGCACAGGGAACTTATTATTCTATTCCAGGTGGGTCACAAATAAATCATTCAGAAAACTTCACAGTTCTTTCTTATGATAACGAACATCAAATTGCCTTTGTTATATTTTTCCAGAATGATGCAAATAAAGAAGTAATAGGTGCAAGACCTGAATTTGAACTTGATTCCCTTACATGGATATATGTAGAGGAAAATGTTA
>JBDRZF010000085.1:0-6156 GCA_039803805.1 Caldifarciminota bacterium | reverse complement strand
ATTTAATTTATCATTTTCAATAAGAACCTTCTTGTCTTTTATAACAATAACTTCCTCTGAAGAAAGTTCTAACCTTTTTAAAAGTTCATATACATTTTCAGGAAAATTTTCATTTATTTCATAAACTTTACCAGAAAATTTAATTTTCATAATAAAATTATAATTTAAAGGGATTGTAAATTACAAAGGGAGAAAGTGTTTTTGAAAGATAATATATTTTTTCTTTTTTATAAAATAAAAAAGATATATAGGCACATATAAAACTATCAAGTTCATCAGGAATTTCAAATTTAAGTTCATATCCTAAAATTTTTTCAAGAATCCTCTGGAGTTCTTTAAAAGTTTGAAGATTTCTTTTATATTTCAAAAAATCTTTTAACTCTAAATTGTTTTCATAAAGAATAAGAAAAATTGAAATTGTTGGATGTGTTTCAATTACCTTTACCCCTTTTAATGAATTCTTAATTTTTATCCCCCTCTTTGTTAAAATTTTCATTCCCGGTAAAAAGGGAGGAAGAACAAATTTTTTCAAATATGAAAGGTTTTTTCTCTCTAAAAATTTCCTCAATTTTTTATCTGAATATCTGAAATAATTTTTTTTAGGAAAGGAAAGAGGAGAATCTATTGCAAGAATAACATCTTTTTTTATGCTTATAAGTTTTATTATATCATCATCTTCCAAACCTTTATAAACACTTATATCTTTGCCTTCTATAAAACTTAAAACAGTCTTACTTTTTTGTTTATATCCTGAAAGGTCAAGACCTGCAAATATCATTTATATTCATATATAAAACCCATTTCAACTCCAAAAAATATTTCAAAATAAGAATGATTTCTTGAGATTAAATAATCATAGGGTGCATCAAGGAATGCTCCTGCAATTCTTTTGTAATTTGCTCCAAATGCAAATGCAAGATAGCCTGGTTTTTCTCTTGTCAAAATTAAATGATTTTCAAATCCAAAAGAAATCCCATAGGTTAAGCCTTCAAACCTTTTTGAAATCTTCACAATTTGATTTTCCACACCAAATCCAATTAATGGATAAAAGGAAAAAATTTTATTCCCGAATACTTTTGCTCCACCTTCAATCCATCCCTCCTCGCTATAAAATTTTGTTTTTGAATTTTCTGAAAAAATTTGTGAGAATTTACCCCTTATTAAAAAATAATCGGGATGGAAAAAACCCATACCAAAGGAAAATCCAGGTGAAATCTCTTTAAAACCTTCATATCCATGATTTTCTATATCCTTTTTTAAGGAAGGATTAAATATATAATTACCATTTCCCCTTATCCCCATTGTTATGCATCCATATAAAAATATAAACAAAAATAAAATTTTTTTCATCTTTCACCTCCTCCTATAACTATTATTCCACCAATAATTGATGCAATTATTCCTTCAGGAGGAACATTAAAGGAATAACCAAAGGAAATATAAGGTCCATTAAAAAGTTCATAAAAGGAAAATACATATCCACCTCTTAAATAAAAAGAAGTATAAAAATTCTTCTTCCAGAATTTTTTTTCAAAGGGAATTAAAAATTCACTTCCGATTTCAAAGGCAGGATATCCATAATCAATATGGATTGTTCTTGATATACCCTGAATATCCGCTGAAATTATTCCTCCACCAATTCCAAAATATGGATAAAAAATTAATGGCTTTCTTGGAAATGGAATAACTCCGAGTTCAAGAAAACCCTGTGCATGGGTAAAACGCGTTTCAACTCCAAATTCATAATTACCACATATTTTTGATTCACCTGACCATGAATATCCAAGATTTCCTGAAAGTGTTAATAAAACATTTTTCTCCATACTGAATAAACGGGCTTCGCAGCCAAAAATTTCCTTTGAAGGGTTTGCAGCATCACTTTCTCTTGCTTCCTCTTTAAGTCTTTGAGTATTGGAGTTCATAAAATAAATTCCACATCCCCACATTAACATAAAAAGAATCAAACATTTTTTCATAAAACCTCCTTTTAAATATATTATGAAATTTTTATGCCCGCTTTTAAAAATATTTTTGCACATAAACTGTGCAAACAAAATCAAAAGTATTCAAAAATTGGGTCACAGGAAATTGTATCTTTTAATTCAAAAAATCCTTCCCTGCAAATTCCAAATTTCAAATTATATTTTTTAACAATATTTTTAATCTTAAAAAGCATTTCAAATCTTTTCTCTTTTTTAATATATCTATAACCCCTTATTTTATTCTCATCAAAATCTATTTTTATATTTTTAAAAACCTCTTTTAATCTTTTAAAATTATCGGGTTTTGCTTTATATGTTGAAACAGAAACCATATTTATATAAGGAGATATTTCTTTTAAAAAATCATCTATTAAATCATAATCATCGTTTATTCCAGGGATTATAGGGTCTATTCTTATGCATAAAGGGATTTTATATTTTGAAACTTCTTTTATTGCATAAATTCTTTCAGAAGGTAAGGGTGCATCTGGTTCAAGTTTTCTTGCAATATCGTTTAAGGGTGTTGTAATTGTAATACTTATTGTTGCTTTCATATCCTTTAAAATATCAACATCCCTTAAAAAAAGAGGAGATTTTGTAATTATTGAAACTTTAAAATCGTTTTCCCTTAATATTTCAAGAATCCTTCTTGTTATCTTTAATTTTTCTTCAATTTTTGGATAAGGGTCAGAACTGTTTGATATTGAAAATGGTAAATTTTTATCAAGTTTTTTTAATTTATTCTCAAAACTTTTAAAATTTATTTTTTTAACCCTTAAATTGAATCCATCCTTTACATAACCTGTTATATAACAGTATAGGCAATGATGCATACATCCTGTATATGGATTTAAAGTATATTTCTTTTTGCATGTGCAAAGACCACCTTTCCATGGATCAAAAATGTTTATCATATATTTTTTAAAAAATTTGAAACCCCTATAAGAATTTCCTTCATTTTCCCATAATCAAGTTTTTCATAAGTATCAAGATTTGTATGATAATAGGGATTTCTATAAAAAGCAGTATCTGTTATCATACATGCCTTAAATCCATTCTTATAAAAACTCCAGTTATCTGAAAAGTCAATTCCTGGAATAAGTAAAGGTGATGCATAAAGGTATTCACAATTTATCTTTGAATATTTTTTTATACCCTCTGCGATATTTTTAACAAGATTTTTTGATTTTAAATTTCCAACAACCCCTATAAAATCACCTTTATCAGGATATTTAAAGTTTAAAAAAAGAGGATAACTCTGTGAATTTTTTTTAGAAGAAAAATAACCAACCGATTCAAAACATATCATACCTTCTATTTTATATCTCTCTTTTTTTAAAAATTTTGCAAAAACATAAGAACCCATAATTTCTGTCTGAAAAAATGGTGGTTCTTCATTTGGGAAAAAAGAAAATATTATACCATAATTTAAGTTTTCATCTTTTAGAATTTCTGAAATTAAAAGATTTATTGCAACACCTATGCATTGTCATCAGCACCTTTTGAACCAATCACTGTATCATAATGGGAACCAAGAACAATAAAACTTTCTCCTTTCCCTTTTTTTATAACATATATATTTTCAAACTCTTTTTCATCAATTTTATAACCCAAAACATTAACTTTATAATTTTTTGAAAGAAAATCCTTTATATAATCTGAACATTTTTTTAAATTTTCATATTTCCAGAAATTCCTCT
Source organism: Caldifarciminota bacterium (assembly GCA_039803805.1). Lineage (GTDB taxonomy): Bacteria > Hydrothermota > Hydrothermia > Hydrothermales > Hydrothermaceae > JBDRZD01. Next base: position 2,474 of record JBDRZF010000085.1, on the reverse strand, counting down.
CGCCTATTTTTTCTGAAATAAAAAATACAATCTCTTTTAACCTCTCCTCCATTTTAAATTTCTAAAATTTTTTTTATTTTATCCCAGTATTTTGGCAATGAATACAAAATTGTAAATGCCTTTAAAACTTCTTTATGTTCCCTTGCAAAATATCCTGAATAAATTTTCCCCGATGGAACATCCTTTGCAACACCTGCTTTTGCAGTAAGAATTGCTCCATCCCCTATATTTAGGTGATCTGCAATTCCTACCTGTCCACCCATCTTAACTTTTTTACCAATCTTACAACTTCCTGCAATACCTGTTTGTGCTGCAATCACTGTAAATTCACCTATTTCACAGTTATGGGCAATCTGAACCAGATTGTCAATCTTTGTTCCCCTTCTAATCCTTGTCTCCCCTATTGTTGCCCTATCAATTGTTGTATTTGCACCTATTTCACAATCATCTTCAATAACAACCTTACCTATCTGTGGAATTTTTATTAATCCATCACCTGTATCAATATAACCAAATCCATCTGCACCTATAACGCATCCTGCAAAAATCTGGCAATTATTTCCAATCTCACAATTATAACCTATATAAACATTTGAATGGATTATACAATTCTCACCAATCTTTGCATTTTCACCAACATAAACAAATGGATAAAGATATGTTCCTTTTTTAATAATTGCACCATCCTCAATAACACAGAATGGTGAAATATGAACATTTTCCTCTATTTTTGCATTTCTTGAAATAGATGATAAAGGGGAAACACCCTTTATTTCCCTTTTCTTTGAAAAAATATTTAGAACCTCTACAAAGGCAATCTTTATATCTTTAACTATAATTGCACTTCTATAATCAATACCCTCTAAAAGATTGAAAGTTGTGATAACACAACCGATTTTCCCTTTTATTTTTTCCTTTGCTTTTTCATCAAATATAAAAACGAGGGACCTTTCATCGCCTTTATCAGGTTCTCTAATTTCTTCAACTTCAAAATCTTCTTCACCTAAAATTTTCCCATTTATCATTTCTGCAATTTTTCTTATTTCCATATTTCCTCCTTTTTAAGTTATATTATAGAGTAATTTCTTTGAATTTTTGAATTTAAAGGGTTTAAAATTAACTTTTATGAAAATTGGAATAATTGGTGGTGGGAGATGGGGAACATGCCTTTCAAAAATTTTTTCAGAATCCTTTGAAAAAGTATTATTATGGGTAAGGGAAAAGGAAGTTTATGAAGGAATAATTAAGGAAAGAAGAAACCCTTTATATTTACCATTTTTAAAATTAAGGGAAAATGTTTTCCCTTTAATGGATTTTAAAGAAATTGAGAAATGCGATTATATTATTGTTGCGGTTCCAACCCAATTTATCAGGGAAACAATAAAGAATTTAAATCCAAAAAAAAGACCTATTATAATTTCTGTTAGTAAAGGGATTGAAATAAAAACATTAAAAAGACCTTCTGAGATAATAAAAGAGACTTTTAAGAACAAAATAAAAAGTGTTTTTGTTCTATCAGGACCAAATTTTGCAGAGGAAATAGCAAAGGAACTCCCAACTGCATCAGTTTTAGCAGGAGATAAAAAATATGAAAAAGAACTTGTTTTTTTACAGAATAAAATATCAAATAGATATTTCAGAGTTTATATTTCTTTTGATTTAAAGGGAGTTGAAATAGGTGGTGCATTAAAAAATGTCTATGCAATTGGTGCTGGAATAATTGATGGAATAAATCTTGGATACAATGCAAGGGCTTCTTATATTATAAGGAGTATGGTTGAGATGGTAAGGTTTGGAAGGAAAATGGGGGCAAAAAAGGAAACATTTGCAGGACTTTCAGGTCTTGGAGATTTAATATTAACCGCAACAGGTGATTTATCAAGAAATAGAAGATTTGGAATTTTAATAGCAAAGGGATGTAAAATTGAAAAAATATTAAAGGAACTTGAAACTGTTGAAGGGTATTATACTGTAAAACCATTAATAGAAATTGCAAAGAGATATAAAATAGAGATGCCAATTGCTGAAAAAATATATGAAATTTTATATAAAGGGAAGGATGTTAAAGAGGCAATATATGAACTTATGACAAGAAAACTTAAAAAGGAGGACATTTTATGAAAAAGATTTTTATAATAGTTTTTATAATTCTTTTAATTTTTATAATAATTTTAATCTTATCTTTAAAAAAAGAGAAAACTGTAAAATTTTCAGGTTATTTTGAAGCAAAAGAAATTATCCTATCTTCAAAATTATCTTCAAGGATTATAGAAATAAATAAAAAAGAGGGTGAAGAGGTTTTAAAGGGGGAAGAGATAATTATTCTTGATACAAGGGAAATTGAAAATAAATTAAATGAAATAAATAAAAAGATTATTTCAAAAAAAGAAAAATTAAAGTCCATAGATTTGAATATTGAAACTCTTAAAAAAGACCTCAATTCTTTAAAGGAAATATATAAGGAAGGTGGTGGA
>JBDRZF010000084.1:0-6164 GCA_039803805.1 Caldifarciminota bacterium | reverse complement strand
AAGGGATTATATATTCTTGTGTTCTGATGCAGGTCAAAATTTAATTCAAGAGGATATAAAAAATTTTAAATTGGATAGGATCGTGATAGGCAGTTGCTCACCTACTATGCATTTAAAAACATTTCAAGGAGTATTGGAAAAGGTCAAGATAAATCCGCATTTTATTGAAATTGCAAATTTAAGAGAGCAATGTTCGTGGGTAACGAAAGATAAAAATTATGGCACAGAAAAAGCAGTTTCACTTTTAAAAGGCGCCATTGAGAAAGTTAAATATCATGAAAAAATAGAAAGAAAAAAAATGCCCATAGCACAAAAAGTCGCAGTAATTGGAGGTGGGATAGCAGGGATACAGGCTTCCCTTGATATTGCTGAGGCAGGTTATGAAGTTTTTCTAATTGAGAAAAAAGCGACAATAGGTGGTCATATGGCTTTTTTTGATAAAACATTTCCCACACTTGATTGCGCTTCCTGTATACTAACTCCTAAAATGAGCGAAGTAAGAAATAAGAAAATAATTAAAATCTTTACTTTGAGTGAAATAAAAGAGATTCAGGGAATTGCTGGGAATTATATTCTAAAAATAATTAAAAAACCAAGATACGTTGATGAAGAAAAATGTATAGGTTGTGGTATATGTATTGAAAACTGTGTTTATAAAGAAGGGAAATTCCCTAACGAATACGATTTTGGACTTTCTTTAAGAAAACCAATCTATATTCCATTACCATATGCACTCCCACTCTCCCCTGTTATAGATAAAGATACCTGTATTTATTTTAAAACAGGAAAATGCCCGAGAACCTGTGAGAAAGCATGTAAAGAAGAAGTTAAAAGAGGTGCAATAAATTTTGAACAAAAAGAGGAAGAAATAGAAATCAATGTAGGTGCAATAATTGTTGCAACAGGTTATAAAACTTTTAATCCTGAAAGAGTTTATGAATATGGATATAAAAGGTATAAGAATGTGTTTTCATCTCTTGAGATTGAAAGGATGCTTTCTTCCTCAGGACCAACAAAAGGCGAAATTTTGACAAGGGACGGAAAGAAACCAAAAAGTGTGGGAATAATACATTGTGTCGGAAGCAGAGATATAAATTATAACAGATATTGTTCAAAAGTATGCTGTATGTATGCGTTGAAATTTTCCTATTTAATAAAGGAAAGAACAAATGCTGAAATATATCACTTTTACATAGATATTAGGGCTTCAGGAAAAGGATATGAAGAATTTTATGAAAGAGTTCAAAAAGAAGGTGCAATATTCATAAGAGGAAAACCATCTGAAATTAATGAAAAAAACGGTAAACTAATTGTAAAATTTGAGAATACATTAACAGGCAAAGTTCAGGAAAAAGAATTTGATATGGTAATTTTATGTAATGCAATTGAGCCTTCTGAAGGAACAAAAGAAATTGCAGAAATTTTAAAACTTTCAAAAAGTGAAGATGGATTCTTGCTGGAACTTCATCCAAAACTTGAACCTGTTTCAACATCAATATCAGGAATATTTATAGCAGGATGTGCGCAAGGACCAAAAGACATACCTGAAACTGTTGCACAGGCATCTGCATGTGCATCAAAAGTGATTGCATTTTTAAACAAAAAGGAATATGAAATAGAAAATCTTACTGCTTATGTAGATGAAAAAAAATGCACAGGATGTGGCAAATGTGTGAATGTATGTGCTTTTGACGCCCTTTATATAGAAGATGGAAAATGTAAAATTAAAGAGATAAACTGTAAGGGATGCGGAATATGCTCTGCTACATGTTTCTCAAATGCAATAAATGTAAAAAATATGGGGTACAAGGAAATAATAAAACAAGTTGAAGGGATATTAAAATGAAAATAATAGCCTTTTTCTGTCAGTGGTGTGCCTACAGGGGGGCAGACCTCGCGGGGACACTAAGACTTGAATATCCTCATGAAATAAGAATAGTTAAGATTCCTTGTACAGGTGGAATTTCTCCTCATATTTTATTAAAAACATTTCAAATGGGTGCTGATGGAATCCTGATTGGAGGATGTTATCCTGGTGAATGCCATTATGAACATGGCAATTTAATCGCTGAAAAAAGAATAAAAATTTTAAAAGAAATATTAAAAAAAGTAGGGATAGAACCCGAAAGAATTGAGATAACTTGGATTTCAGCAGGAGAAGGAATAAAAATGCAGAAAAAAGCATGTGAGTTTTATGAAAAAATAAAAAAACTCGGAAGTTTAAAAAAATGAGTGAATATAAACTTGGATATAAAAGAGTAAAGGGCAAATACTCTAAAAGGGAATTCCTTTTACCCGCATTTGATAAGGAGGAAGAATTTCTCAAAGAAGTTGAAATTAGGTATCCATTATTAAGAATATTTCTTGATATCAAAAAATTTGTTGAGAAAGAAAATATCCACTTATTTTTAAGAAGATGTGAAGAAAAGGCTCTAAAAGAGATGATAAAAGAAAATCAGGTAGATGAGAAAAAAATAAGGTTTTCAATTCTTGAATGTCCTGAAAATCTTGTTAAAAAATGCGAATGCAAATATTACGGAATAGAAATGAAAAAAGAATTTCCTGAAGATTATAGGCTCTGGGAAGAAGAATTTTTGAGATGTATAAAATGCACAGGATGTATTGAAAATTGTCCTGTTTGTTTTTGTGAAAAATGCATATTATTTGATGAATTTTATGTCAAAAAGGGAGAAATTCCTCCTGAATTTCCTATTTTTCATTTAATAAAAGTATTTCATATGGCTGGAAGATGTGTTGAATGCAATTTATGCTTTGAGTTATGTCCTGCTCTTTTACCAATAAACTATCTTACAAGAAAAATAAATAAATTTGTAAAAGATAATTTTGGATATGAAGCAGGAAGCGAAGAAATAAATCCCCTTTTTAAAAAACCATGAATGTTGAATTTGTACCATCTATATGTGTTTATTGCGGGGTAGGATGTGGAATAATTTTTGAGGTTGTAAATGGAAGAATAATAAATACCTATGGGAGACCTGATCATCCTGTAAATGAAGGAAAATTATGTCTGAAAGGGAAAAAATGCCATGAATTCGTCCATCATCCTGAAAGGCTTAAAAAACCCCTGATAAAAGATGGAAAAGAATTTAAAGAAACAAATTGGGATACTGCTTTGAACTTAATTACCAAAAAATTAATTGAAATAAAAGAAAAATATGGGCCTGATAGTATTGCAATAATTTCTTCTGCAAAATGCACAAATGAGGAAAATTATTTAATACAAAAATTCGCAAGAACTATAATTGGAACAAACAATATAGACCATTGTGCAAGGTTATGCCATGCTTCAAGTGTTGTTGGACTTGGAATGGCTTTTGGTAGTGGTGCAATGACAAATTCTATTTCAGAAATTGAAAATGCTGAATGTATTTTGGTAACCGGGTCAAACACAACAGAACAGCATCCCATAATAGCAGGATGGATTTATAAGGCAAAGAAAAAAGGAGCAAAAATAATCGTGGTTGAGCCAAGAAAGATACAACTTGCAAAAATTGCTGATATTTATTTAGAAATTTTTCCGGGAACGGATGTGGCATGGATAAATGGATTTTTAAATGTAATAATTAATGAAAACTTATATGATAAAAAATTCATTGAAGAAAAAACAGAAGGTTTTGAAGAACTTAAAGAAGTTGTAAAAGAATATACGCCTGAAAAAGTTTCTCAAATCACAGGAGTTAATAAAGAGGATCTTATTAAAGGAGCAAGAATTTATGCAAGTTCTAAAAAAAGTATGATAATTTATGGGATGGGTATAACCCAACATATCACAGGAACAGAAAATGTATTATCCCTTGCCAATCTTGCAATGATTACAGGAAATGTTGGAAGAGAAAACACTGGCGTAAATCCTTTAAGAGGGCACCAGAATGTTCAAGGTGCATGCGATATGGGTGCATTACCAGATTTTTATCCCGGCTACCAAAAAATAAAAGAACCTGAAATAAGAAAAAAATTTGAAGAATATTGGAAAACAAAACTCAATGAAAATCAAGGGCTTACCCTTGTTGAGATTTTTGAAGCAATATTAAATGGTGATATAAAGGCTCTTTACATAATAGGTGAAAATCCAGTTATTACAAACCCTAATACAAAAAAAATAATGTCAGCACTTGATAAAGTTCCCTTTCTTATTGTAGAAGATATATTTTTAACAGAGACAGCAAAATTTGCAGATGTCATTTTACCGGCAACTTGTTTTGCAGAAAAAGAAGGAACATACACTTCAACAGAGAGAAGAGTCCAGATAGGGTATAAAGCGGTACACCCACCTGGTGAAGCAAAAAGTGATTGGGAGATAATTCAGGAAATAGCAAAAAGGATGGGGTTTTACTGGAATTACAAAGATTCAAAAGAAATATTTGAGGAAATAAGGAAAATAACACCCATTTATTCGGGAATAACCTATGAAAAGATTGAACTTTATGATGGAATACAATGGCCATGCAGGAATGAAGAAGACCTTGGTACAAAATATCTTCATAAAGACGGCTTTTTAAGAGGAAAAGGTAAATTCCATCCTGTCCATTATAAAAAACCTTTTGAAGAGCCTGATGAGGAATATCCTTATATATTGACAACAGGTAGAATATATTTTCATTTTCATTCTGGGTCAATGACAAGGAAATCAGTCAGTTTAAAAGAAGAAATAGATGAAGCCTTTGTTGAAGTAAATCCACAGGATGCAAGAAATATGAATTTAAAAGATGGAGATAATGTTAAAATAAAATCAAGAAGAGGAGAAATAAAAGTTAAGGTTAAAATTAAAGATGATATTAAAAAGGGTGTTATTTTTATTCCATTTCATTTTGCAGAATCTGCTGCAAATATTTTAACCCATACTAATCTTGATCCACTTGCAAAGATACCTGAATTTAAGGTTTGTGCAGTAAAAATTGAAAAAGCGATTTAAAAATCAATTCCTATATTTATTTCTGATTCAATTTTTTTATTTTGTTTCCAGACCTTTTTATTCCTTGCAAATTTTTCATAATATTTATCTTTTCCTTTCCCATCAATGAATATTCCAATACATTTTATATAATTTCTTAAAGAAGGAATCCTTCCTATGTCAATATTTCCTTTCCCAAGTGTTATACCTCCTTTTGTTTTGTATTCGTCATCCCCTTCATAATCAATAAATATTCCCATTCCATTTGCATTCCCTGCTCCAAGACTTAAATTTGGTGCTTCATATACATCATTACCTTTATAATCAACTAAATATCCAATAGAAAAATCATGACCTGCTCCGATACCCATATTCATCTCTGTTTTATATTTATCATCTCCATTTAAATCCAATAGAAAACCAATAGCAAAATGAGCAGAAGAACCCTGAGTATACCATATACCTTTATATTCATCGTTTCCATTAAAATCTATTAAAAATCCTGAACCCATCCAGTATCCACATCCCTGTCCAAAAACACCTGAAAAATATTTATCGTCACCTTCTCCATCAATTAAAAATCCAACACCTCCTGCAAGGGAATGACCATCAGTAAAATCTGCCCTTATACCAAAACCTGTTCCCTGAGCAAGAGAAACATTATGCTCGCCACTTTGAGGAGAGGGATATTTTATTGTATCATCCCTTGCAATATAAATATCATTTCCTTCTTTATCAACTAATACACCACACCCTTTAACAAATCCAAAACCTTGGACCCCTTGAAATCCCTCATAATAATCATTACCCTTTAAATCTGATAAAATACCTATGCCAAATAAACCCGCTCCTTCACCATAGGAATCACATATATATCTATCATTACCTTCAAAATCTAAAATTATTCCAAATCCAAATAAACCTGCTCCAATTCCTATTTTCTCCCCTTTATATTCATCATTACCTTTTAAATCAATCAATATTGAACTTCCACATATACCAGCACCATTTCTTCCATTATATTTATCATTTCCATTTAAATCAATTAATATGCTTAAGGGAAATTTCTTATCTGTCATTGAAGAATTTATATATTCATCATCTCCATCAGGTTCTATTATTAAAAGATAAGGAGGAGAATCATAAATGTTATTTTCTTTTTTACCTAAAATTATCTTTCCAAAAATTGAATTAAATTCAATAGAGTTTTCAAATGAAGAATTTTTCAAGAATTCAATTCCTTTCTGAATAA
>JBDRZF010000083.1:0-6178 GCA_039803805.1 Caldifarciminota bacterium | reverse complement strand
AATTATTAAGGATTTTTTAAAGGATTTTGAAATTAACGAAGACAATTTTGGAAATTTAATAATTTCAAATAGTTCTTCACCAAAATTTTTATTCTTAACAAGGATTGATGAAAACACATTTTTTATAAAAGAAGAAGAAAAAGGTCTTTTCAAATTCTCTCTTCTTGGAGATTATAAACCGATAAATATAGTGGATCATTTTGTTATTTTTAAGGATGGGAAAAAGGGGGTGATAAGAAATCTGAAAGAAAAGGGTGAGCCCGAAATTTCTGATTTAAGGGTTGAAATTTTAGGAGAGAAAAAGCCTGAAATAGGAGAGAGTTTTATAATAGAACCATTTTTTTACAAGGAAAACAACTTTTATATTTCCTCAAATCTTGATTCAAGAATTTGCTTGAGTTTTTTAATTCATTTTCTAAAAAATCATAAACACTTTCCTTTGAAAGTTATTTTTCTTGTCAAAACCAAATTGAGTGAAAAGGGAGTAATTCCTGCTATAATTAATGAAAAATCTGAATTTACTTTTGTTTTAGATACGGTCTCTTGTAAGGATGAAATTGATATTGGAAAGGGACCAGTTATAAGTTTTATAGAAAAAAATTATGTTTTACCCATTTATTTAAAAGAAAAATTGTTAAATATTCTTGAAAAAGAGGATATTATTTTCCAAAAAAGAATTTCAGAGGAATATTCAAACTTTAATTTTTATCTTTTTCAATCAGGCTATAAGGATTTTCTTCTTATTTATTTACCAGTAAAATATAAAAACAGTGTGTGTAAAGTGGCTAAAGGAAAAGATTTGGAAATACTTGAAAGGCTCTTTGAAATTTTATTGAAAAAACTTTAAACTATATAACTTATGAGAAAAGAGGGTTATTATATTTTTATTTCTTCATTAAGAGGTAAAAAACCAATAGAGATTTTCCTTTCAGGTTTTAAGATGAAGATTTTAAAATTTTTATTTTTTTCTTTTATTATTTTTATTCCCATTTTTCTATTTTCAGTTTATTATTTTTATCATAATCTTTATGAGTATATCCTTTTGAAAAAAAGAATAAAAGAATACGAAATAAAAATGAAAAAAATTGATGTTCTTGAAGAGAAACTTGAAAGAATAATGAAATATGCAAAACAGGTTAATTATATGCTAAGTGGAGAAGATGGGGGCATTAAAAAAATTCAAGAAGAAAAAAGGGAAATAAAAAAGGATATCTCTTTAAAAGATGATTTTATTCCTCCATTAAATGGTATAATAACAAAGGGATTCTCTGATGAACATCCAGGTGTGGATATATTTGCACCAGCGGGTACTCCTGTTTTTTGCTGTGGAGATGGAATAGTTGTAGAAAAGAATTTTTCTAAAATTTTTGGTCTTTATGTTAAAATAAAGCATGAAAATAATATTTATTCTTTATATGCACATTTAAAAAGGGTTTTTGTAAATAAAAGCGAGTTTGTTAAAAAGGGCGATATAATAGGTGAAGTTGGTTCAACAGGTGAAAGTGCAGGTCCCCATCTTCATTTTGAAATTATAAAAGATAATAAACCTTTTTATCCTTCTTTTATATTTTCAAAAGAATTTTAGGAGGTGGTTATGAAAGTTTTAAAATATGTAATAATATTTTCAACAGGGATTCTTTTTATTTTATGTGTAAGAATAGAAAGAAAACCACTGCCCGGAAGTGAGAAAGGAGGAATTTTAAGGGTAGGAATGGTAAAGGAGCCACAAAATTTGAACCCAATTTTCCCTCCTCTTTTAGAACCAAATCCCTTTTATGACCTTATATTTCAGCCTCTTTTTAGAATAGAAAAGGGAAAAGTAATTCCCTGTCTCGCTGAATCTTGGGAATTTTCTGAGGATTTAAAATCAATAACTTTTTATTTAAGGAAAAATGTTAAATGGCATGATGGAAAAGAGTTTACTTCAGAAGATATCATTTTTACCTATAATCTTATAAATGATCCTGAAATTAATTCACCTTTAAGGTCTCAATTAAGGTTTATTACAAAGGTTACTGCTCTTGGAAAATATGCGGTGAAGTTTGATTTTTCAAAAATTTATCTATATGAACTTTTTGATTGTAATTTTTATCCTTTACCTTCTCATATATTAAAGGATAAAAAAGAAATTGACAAATTTTCAGAAAATCCTGTAGGAATAGGTCCTTATAAATTAAAAAGATGGGTAAAAGGAGATTTAATTGAACTTGAAGCAAATGAGAGTTATTTTCTTTTTATTCCACCTGTTAAAACCATCTATTTCAAGTTTTATTCTTCTCCTGAAATAGTCTCTCTTGCTTATGAACAAGGAAGAATTGACATAGCCCTTGATCTTACACCAAAAGAGATTAACTATTTAAAAGAAAAGAACAAAAATTTTAAGACCTCTCCTGGAAACAGGGTATTTTTTATAGGTTTCAATTTGCACAGATTTCCTTATAGTGATTTAAATTTCAGAAAGGCTATAAATTTTTTAATAAATAAAAACGAAATTATATCAAAGGTTATGGAAGGATATGCAGAAATAAGTTTTTCCCCAATTCCTTCTCATCATTGGGCATATGATTCTACATTAATAGATGTTAAATTTGATCCAGACGAGGCAAAAAAAATTCTTGAAAGTATTGGCTTTAAAAATACAGATAAAGACCCATATCTTGAACTTTTAGGAAAGGATTTTACTTTAGAAATTATTACAGAAAATGAACCCGAAAAAATAAAAATTGCTGAAAATATTAAAAAATATATTGAAGATGTAGGGATACCCTGTCAGGTAAATGCTCTTGCTGGTTTAGATTTTGTTAAAAGGCTCCGCGAAAGAAATTTTAGTATTTATCTTTTCTCATGGACTTGTGAAGAAAAAATTGATCTTACCCCTTTATGGCATTCTCAATATGGAATATTTAACTTCACAGGTTTTAAAAATGAGGAACTTGATAAGGCCATTGAAAATTCAATTCTCACTATAAATCAAATAGAAAGTAAAAGGAATTTTAGGCTTGCACAGAAAATACTTAATGAAAATTTGCCTGCCATTTTCTTATTTACCAACAAAAATTTAATTGCTTATTCAGATAGAGTTAAGGGACTTGACGCATATCTTGATTTCCCAATACAAAATCTTGATCTTGTGTATATTCCAAGAGAGGTTCAAGAGGTAAGTGTTAAATTTGAAATAGAAGAAGTTAAAGAAGTTCCAAAGAAAGAAGAAATTCCTGTGGCACCTCCAAAAGAAATGGCTCCACCTGTGCGTGCTGAAGAAATTTTAAGGGCAGAACTTGTAAAAAGGGAAGTGCCGCCGCCCCCGCCTCCACCAGAAGTGAAAGAGGAAACTCCTCCACCTGAGATTAAAGAGGAAGTTCCACCTTCTCCTCCAAAACCTGAAGAACCGAGAGTTATTGCAGAAGCAAGGATTTTAAAAGGAGTTCAACCAGAATATCCGGAGCTTGCAAGAAAAATGGGTTTAAAAGGATTGGTAATTGTTAGAGTGCTTGTTAGCAAAGAAGGAAAAGTTATAGATGCGCGTATTTTGAAATCTTCAAATTATCCTATCCTTGATGAGGCTGCTTTAAAAGCCTCAAAGGAATTTATTTTTGAACCTGTAAAAGATGAAGAAGGAAAACCTATTGAATTTTTTACAACAATTCCATTCAGATTCTAAAGAGGAATTTTTTATAAAACTATGTCTTGAAATTGCAAAACTGGGAGAGGGGAGTACCTCCCCTAATCCTCTTGTAGGTGCTGTTGTTGTTAAGAATGGAAGAGTTATCGGAATAGGATATCATAAAGCACCTGGTTTGCCTCATGCTGAAAGGAATGCAATTGATGATGCGGGAAAAGAAGCGAAAGGGGCGGATCTTTATGTAAATCTTGAACCGTGCACCCATTTTGGAAGAACACCACCTTGTGTTGATTACATAATAAAAAAGGAAATAAAAAGGGTATTTATAGGAACAAAAGATCCAAATCCAATTGTGAATGGAAAAGGAATTAAGAAATTAAGGGAAGCAGGAATAAAAGTTAGAGTTGGAATTCTTGAAGAAGAGTGCAGAGATTTAAATAGAAAATATTTTACTTTTTATGAAAAGAAAAAGATATTTGTTGCTCTAAAACTTTCCCTTTCTCTTGATGGGAAAATGGCAAACTATAAAGGCTCTTCAAAATGGATTTCTTCAAAATCTGCAAGAGTATATGCTCATAAATTAAGGGGGGAATTTGATTTAATTGGAATAGGGAGTGGAACCCTTTTAAAAGATAATCCCTCTCTTTTCCCTTATCTTTATTTTTCCTATTCAAACCCAATCCCTGTGATTATCTCTACTAAAAAAATTGATTTTAAAAAGAAAATTTTTAAGATTCACAAAAAAATATATCTTGCAACTTCTTATGAGTATAAAGAAAAACCAGAAAACGTTGAAATTATAAAGGTAAGTGAAAAAAATGGCAAAATCTATTTAAAGGAACTTTTAAAGAAACTTTATGAAAAGGGTTTCCAGAGTATATTATTTGAAGGAGGAAGTAAAATTTCATCCTCTTTACTTGAAGGAAATCTTATTGATGAATATCACATATTTATTACTCCTTTTATAATGGGTGATGGAATTTCCCCTTTTGAATCCTTTAAACTCAAAAATCTTTCTCAAAAGAAAATTTTAAAATTGAGAGAATTTAATTTTTTTGATGAAACAATTTATATGAGGTTTTCATGAGAACAACTTTTAGAGATTTATATTGTGGTAATGTAAATGAAGACCTTATAGGTAAAAAGATAAAGTTATGTGGATGGATTAAAAGAGTGAGAGACCTTGGCGGAATGATTTTCTTTGATTTAAGGGACAGAGAAGGTTATGTGCAGTGTGTTATTCAGAAAAAAGACAGTGAGATTTACGAGATAGCAAAAAATTTAAAGATGGAAGATTGTGTTCAAATTGAGGGAATTGTAAGAGAAAGGGAAGAAAAAAATCCCAAGATAAAAACAGGCAATGTTGAGGTTGAAGTTAAAAATATAAAAATTTTTTCAAAATCAAAGGATTTGCCCTTTATGATAGAAGATAATATAAATATTTTTGAGGAAACCAGACTTAAATATAGGTTTCTTGATTTAAGAAGGAATTTTATGCAAAGAAACATAATTTTTAAGCATAGATTAATGCAAATAGTAAGGGAATTTTTAAACAAAAATGGATTTATTGAAATAGAGACCCCATTTTTATCAAAAAGTACTCCAGAGGGAGCCAGGGATTTTCTTGTGCCATCAAGACTTTCTCCGGGAAAATTCTATGCTCTTCCTCAATCCCCACAACTTTATAAACAAATTCTTATGGTAAGTGGATTTGATAGATATTATCAAATTGTAAGATGTTTTAGAGATGAAGATTTAAGAAGGGATAGACAACCCGAATTTACTCAGATTGATATAGAGATGAGTTTTGTCTCTGAGGAAGATATATTTGAAGTAGTTGAAGGATTATTTAAAGAAATCTTTGATAAACTTTTAGGGATTCCATTGAAAATTCCTTTTCCCAGAATAAAGTATTTTGATTCAATTAAAAAATATGGAAGTGATAAGCCGGATTTAAGAGTGAATTGGGAGATAAAGGATTTTACAAATTTATTAAAAGACAAAGGGATAAAAATATTTGAAGATGCAGAGGTAATTTATGCTCTTGAAATAGATAGGGATATATCAAGAAAAGATATTGAGAAATTAAATCAATTTGCGATAGAAAATGGTGGCAAAGGTATTACCTATTTGAAATATAAAGAATCTTTAACAGGAACAGTTTCTAAATTTTTAACTCCTGAAAATTTGACAAAGGGAAATGTTTATATAATCATTGGTGATAAAAAGGAAAGAGCAACTTTTTTACTTGGAAAAATAAGAGAAGAATGTATTAAAATTTTAAATCCTGAGTTTAAAGAAAAATTTTCATTTTTATTTATTACTGATTTTCCCCTCTATGTATGGGATGAGGAGGAGAAAAGGTGGGAGCCAGCCCATCATCCCTTCACAATGCCTTTAAATCCTTCTGATATTGAAAAAGACCCTTCAGAAATAATAGGCAGGCATTATGATCTTGTTTTAAATGGAGTTGAGATAGGTTCTGGAAGTATAAGAAATCACGATGCAGATTTGCAAAAGAAAATTTTAAAAAAACTCGGTTATTCTGATGAAGAA
>JBDRZF010000082.1:0-6197 GCA_039803805.1 Caldifarciminota bacterium | reverse complement strand
TTAAAACAAAATCTTTTATCTTATCCCCATTTTTATGAACCATTAAAAAATCAAAACAAAATTCTGGTAATTTTTTAAAATACTCTTTTAAAATTCCTTTTTTAAAATTAGCAGTTTTTAATGTCCATATCCCTATTTTTCTTATTCTCCTTAAAAGAAAATAAAGAATAATTGAAAAAATTTTTAAAAAATGTTTTGCTAAAAAAAGAGGAATTTTATATAGAAAATTTATAAAAAATTTTATAAAAAAACTTATTATCTTTCTTTTTATTCTTTTTTTCATTTATTTTAAATAACCCTCTCCCTCATAAGGTCATGAAGATGTATTATGCCTATAGGTCTTTTTTCCTCATCAATTACTATAAGAGCCGTAATCCCATATTCTTCCATTTTTTTTGCTGCAACAACTGCAAGTGAATCCTTATCTATGACCTTTGGATTCCTTGTCATTACATCCTCTGCACAAAGGGAAAATATATCATCCCTTTTCTCAAGAAGTCTTCTTAAATCCCCATCTGTTATAACTCCTATAAGTTTTCCCTCATCATTAACAACAGATGTAATTCCCCTTTTTGCAGTCATTTCAAGGATCACTTCTTTCATCTTTGCATTGTATTTTACAATCGGAACATATTTTTCTCCTGTAAGCATCATATCTTTTACCTTTAACCAGAATTTTTTCCCTATTTCACCCCCGGGGTGGAGAGCGGCAAAATCTTCTGCTTTAAATTCCTTCAAATTCATCAAGACCATTGCAATCGCATCACCAAGGGCAAGGGTCATCGTAGTGCTCACAGTTGGAGCCATATCAAATGGACACGCTTCTTTCTCAACTTTTATTCTTATAACAACATTACTCTCTCTTGCAAGTTCCGAATTTTTATTTGCAGTAATTGCAATTATCGGAATATTTCTTCTCTTTAAAAAAGAAATTATTGTTGCTATTTCCTCTGTATTTCCACTTTTTGAAATGGCAATAACTACATCATTTTCCCCAACAACACCAATATCTCCGTGCAGAGATTCTGAAGGATGTAAGTAAAGAGCAGGAGTTCCTGTTGAAGTCAAGGTTGATGCTATTTTTTTGGCAATTATACCAGATTTCCCAACTCCTGTAACTATAACTTTCCCTTTACAGGAAAAAAGGAGTTTTATTGCCTCTACGAAATTTCCATCAATACTTTCCATAAGATTTTTAAGACCCTCAATTTCAAGATTTATGACATCCTTTGCTATTTTAATTATTCTTTCTTCATCCATCTTTTAATTTTACCTCCTTTATTTGTGTATAAATTGGGCCTTCCGGTCTTAAATCACTTTTAAAAAGAACTATTCTATCTACCTTAAATTTATAATCAAACTTTTTCTTTTCAAAAGAAACTCCTTTTCTTTCTTTAATTCTTGCAATTGTAATATGGGGATGAAATTTTCTTTCCTCTTTTTCTATATTTATGCTTTCTATCCTTTCTTCAATAAAATTAAAAATTTCCTCCATCTTTTCATAAGGTGAAACTCCTATCCACAGAACCCTTGGATTTTTAAATTCAGGAAAGCCACCAAGTTCACCTAACTTTATTTCAAAACTTTTAAATTTATTTGATAATTCATCAAGTATTTTTTCAACTTCTTTTACTTTCTCCTCTTTTATCTCCCCAAGAAACTTTAAAGTTATATGGAGATTCTCTTTTTCAACCCACTTCACTCCTTTTATTTTTTCTCTTTCCCTGTTAAAGGCATTATATATCTTTTCCTTTAGTTCATCCGGAATATCAATTGCGATAAAAGTTCTCAAAATTCTTCCTCCTCAGGATATTCCTCATATTCTTCATATTCCTCATATTCTTCATATATTGGTTTTTCTTCAATTTCTTCTTCCTCTTCTTCTTCCTCAAATATTCCTTGAATCGGGATTTCTTCTTCCACAACTTCTTCTACCTCTTGGTAAAATTCGGCTCCACAGTCAAGACAAAAATAATAGCCCCTATCTATTTCTTCTATATTCATAGACCCACATTCTGGACAAATCATTTTGCCCTCCTTTTCTTCCTTAATTTTAAGTTTTTAAATTTAAACTAAAATTTCCTTCAAGTCAAATAAATTAAAATTTTAAAGTTTGAAAAATAAAGGATAAATATATTATAATTCAAGTGTGAAAGATAAAAAATTCATAATAATAGGAGCAGGTGCGTGCGGCATTTCTCTTTCTTATTTTTTACACAAGAATGGTATTTCAAAGATTACTGTTTTTGAGAGAGAACTTTTGGGTTCTGGCTCAACTGGAAAATGTGTAGGAATTGTTTCAGTCCAATTGTGGAATGAAATTGACATAAAACTTGCAAGAAGAAGTATTGAAATATTTGAAGAATTTTCAAAAAAGTTCCCCCATTTTAAAATAAACAAAGAGGGATTGATTACTATTTCAAGAGAAGAAAAGGGTAAAAAATATCTTATTAAAATATCAGAAATGTTAAATAATGAAAAAATAAATTACAAAATTTTTGAAAATGGTGAGATAAAGAAAAGGTTTCCTTTTATAAAAGATTATAAAAATGCCTTAGTTTTAGAAACACCCTTGGATCTTTATACTGATCCCGGTATGTTCCTTTATTTCCTTTATTCTTATTTAAAAAAAGAAAATGTTGATTTTCGTCTTTTAAGAGAGGTTGAAGATTTTAAAGTGATAAATAAAGAAATAAAGGGTGTATGGGTAAGAGGAATTTATTATCCCGGAGATATATTTATAATATGTGGAGGAGTATGGACAAGGAAAATTCTTGAAAAACTTGATATCACTATTCCAATTTTACCTTATAGAACTCAGGTTGGAATGTTAAAGAAAAAATACAGTTTTAAATTGCCAATAATCCATGATGTTGACAGAAAAATCTATATTAGAAATGAAGGAGAAGATAAGTTTTTAGTTGGTGATGGTACCGAACATAAAGAATCACCACTTATTTATAATGAAATCCCCGATGAAAATTTCGTTTATGAAGTGCTACCAAAGGCGGCAGAACTTCTTGAAGATTTTGAAGATGCTGAATATATTGGTGGATGGGCTGGATTATGTGATGCAACACCTGACAGGCATCCAATTATTGGTAAGATTTACGATTTTGAAAATCTTTATGTAATTTCAGGTTTCAATGGTTTTGGTTTTATGAGAATACCTGCAATTGCTGAAAATTTTTCTTTTTATCTATTAGAAAATAAAATGGAAATAGATTTATCCTTTTATTTTATTGATAGATTTAAAGAGAAAATAAATTATTTTGAGATAAAGGATGGATTTTTATTTACAGATTAAAAAGCCTGAAAATAAATATCCTCAATTTTTCTAAAAATTTCCTCTGGCTTTTATTTTCTTTAATTTCAATATATATCTTTCTCTTTCTTCCTACATATTTTTTAAATACCTTCTGATTTTCTTTTTCAATTTCAATCAAATAAGGTATATTCTCTGCCTTTCCTTTATATTCATCGGTATCCTTCAATTCTGAATTTACAAATATCCTGCCCTTTGCCTTTATATAAAATAATGAATCAGAAAAGGTATCTTTTATTATAATTTTTGAATTCCTCTTTGAAATATAAAAATCTTTAAGGAATAATATGTTTTCATCTTCACACAAGATTCTATAAAGATTAGAAGGGAAAGAACTTATCTTAATAATTTCCTTATTATAAAAGGTAAGCCCGTCAATCCTTACTTCAGGATTTTTAAATCCTTCCAGTTTTAAATTTAAATCAGGAAAAGAAATTCTATAGTATAGAAAGATTGAAAAAAATATTAAAAATAATATTAAAAAGGGGAATAAGGAAATAAAAACATATTTTTTCTTCCTTTTTTCAGAAGGGATTTTTATTCCTTCTATTTGGGTCGATTCAATTTTTTCCAATGAATCCATAAATTTTTTAATTATCTCATTTGTTCTTAAAATATCTTTTGGGTTTAAAACTCTTTCTATATCGTTCATCATTTCCTTTGCATTTTTATATCTTTTCTCTTTATCCTTCTCAAGGGCTTTTTTTATAATCCTTAAAATTTTCTTTTTACCCTTTATTTTTGGTATTTTAAAATAACCCTTTTCTATCTTTAAAAGTATACTTGTTGTATCCTCTCCTTTAAAAGGTTTTTCACCAAACACCATTTCATAGATTAAAATCCCTAAGGAAAAAATATCAGAAGCAGGAACCACTTTCTCTCCCTTCACTTGTTCAGGGGATAAATAATACGGTGTCCCTATCACAATGCCAGGTTGTGTAATCTCCGGCATATTTTCCCATTTGGCAACCCCAAAATCTGTTAATTTAACAAATCCATCTTTTGAAATCATAACATTTGAAGGTTTTATGTCTCTATGAATTATACCTTTTGAATGGGCATAATCAAGGGCTTTTAAAATTTCATAAGAAATCAAAAGGGCTATTCTTTCGTCCATTTTACCCTTAATTTCAAGAATTCTTAAAAGGTCAAAACCGTTAACCCATTCAAAGGCATGATATATCTTTTCTTTCTTTTCGAATGTCTCATAAATTTTTACAATATTTGGATGGTCAAGAAGTGCTGCAATTTTAGCCTCTCTTTTAAATCTCTCCATTATATTTTCAGGAAGATTTACATCTCCCTCTTTTAAAAAAATAAGCCTTCCAAAAGGGATTTGTAATGCTTTGTATACTTTAAAAAAAGAACTGCTTTTTATTGTCTCAAGAATTTTATAATTATTCACCTTCATATATTTCAACCCTATCCTTTCCCTTCATCTTCGCCTTATACATTGCCCTATCTGCTTTTTCTATTGCCTCATCAATTGATTCTGCATTTTCAGGAATCCCTGCTATTCCTATTGAAACTGTTATTTTGAAACCCATTTTTTCATTTATATATTTTGAGAGTTCTTTTCTTAAAATTTCAGCAATATTCCCTGCTTCTTTTAAATCTGTATTCTTAAGAAAAATTAAAAATTCTTCTCCACCCCATCTTAAAGGAAAAACATGGGAAAAATTTTTAATTAAAAAATCACCAATTAAATTTAAAAGAATGTCTCCTTTTTTGTGTCCAAAGGTATCATTAAATTTTTTAAAATTGTCTATATCTATAAATAAAATTGATAAAGGAAAAACATCTTCACTCCAATTTTTTATTTTATCATCAAAAAATTTCCTTGAATAAAGACCTGTTAAACTGTCTCTATACAAATAAATTTCAAATTCCTCTTTTTTATCAAAGAAGACTGATTTAATTTCTTTTGTGCACTCATTAACGATTTCCTCCTCACCTATTTCTATTTCAAAACTGCCTATCCCTATTTTATCATTTTTTTCAATTTTCGCAAATTTTATTTTTTTCCCATTTAGAAATGTCCCATTTTTACTTTCGTTATCCTTTATAAATATTTCATCATTCTCCTTTTTTAAAATAGCATGTCTTCTTGAAACAGTTGGGTCAGAAAGAATTATATCACATCCTATTTCTCTTCCAATTAAAATCTCATCTTTTTCAAAAGGTAAACTCTTTATTAAAATCCCTCTCTTCTTAACTATTATGTAAAGCATTTTTCATTTTTGATTTAAAGATTTTATATCTTAAAAAACCAATTAAAAGTATTAAAATTGAAAGAAAAATGAATAAAAGACCAAGAATAAAAGTAATAGTTAAATTGAAAAATTTTATTAAAGAGCATCCAACAATGAAAAAAGCAAGGGATGTCCTTATATATGCAAGTAATGTCCTTTCATTTGCCATAATTGTTCTTTGAAATGCAAGATATTCTCTTGTATTCATATTAAAATTATAAAAATAAAAAAGGACAAAAATCAATTTGCTGAAAAATTTAAAGAGATATTAGCAAATACTTTAAAATTATTTTATAAAACCAAAAGAATTTAATTGCCATATTATAAAAAATTATGATTTTTCTGCTTTTATTCATAAATCAAGGGCACCTATAGGGACTTTTTAAGAGCATTTGATTGAGCGGAATTTAAAGGAGATATGTATATAAATCGTACACTTATTTGACATTGAATTTTTAAAAATATATAATTTTAATTTCAAAAAGGAGGGTAAGGGATGAGAAGGTTGGTTTTAATTTTAATGATAGGGGTTTTATATTCTCAGGAGATGGATTGGAGGATGTTTCAGAGGGATAATCAAAGGACAGGTTTTACACCCTATAAAGGCAATTTTTCAGATA
>JBDRZF010000081.1:0-6199 GCA_039803805.1 Caldifarciminota bacterium | reverse complement strand
TGAAAAGAATTTTAAATAAAATATATAAATTGTATCCTTAACCTTTATTATTTGAGGAAAAATGTTATCCCCTCCATTACTTATTTTTTTAATTTCAAAATAAAAGGGATTTATTCCTTTGGCATGGTATATATTAAAAGAATTCCCTGAATCACTTGAAAATAAAAGATTTATTTTGCCGTCATTATCAAAAACAAAATTTAAAGACAATTCACTCCACTTTTGCGAGCCAAAATCAATTTTTTTAGGATATGTGAAACTTTCATAATTTGCAGGTGATTCCGAAACTTGATAATAAATTGAATAAGGTTCATATTTTTTTAATCTTTGATAAAATATATAAAGAAAATTATTCTTATCAGAGAGGATAACAGGATGCTCATCAAAATCTTCTCCATCATAGGGAATTTTCTTTGGACTCCATACACCATTAAAGGGTTTAAAATATATAAAATTTCTTGATTTTAACCAGTTTGGATTTTCATAACCTGATATTATTATATGAAAATCGTTTTCACATATTGAATTCTGAAAAGAATGGGGAAGATACTGATTTGAATTTGGATTTTGATCAAGGAGAAAATCACCTGACCATCCATTTAAAAATAAAAATGTTAAAATTATCATATTTTATTAAAGGTTAAAGAAATTGAATGAACAACCCCTATAACATTCTTTTTAAATCCGTAATCAACATCAAAAAACTTAAATTTTAAACCTATACCAATTGAAAAATAATCAAAGTATAAAAAACCAATTCTTAAAAATAAAGTTTCAAAAAAGGAAGATTCAACACCAAAAGAATTGTATAAATCATAGTCATAAAAAGTATTTGAAAAAATTTTCAAATTTAAAAAATTGAAACTCTTTGAATAACAGAATCCAAAATGATATGCAGGACTCTCCTCTCCCCTTTCCCTATCTCCCCATGAAACCTTTGTCCCTCCTATATCCTTTAATACAAAACCAAAATAAAAATTGCCAAATTTTGTAAATTTAGAATATCTTGTTCCAAAATCAAAACCTATCCCCTTACCTTTTGCTTCAAGCATTTTTTGATTTATAATTTTAAAATTAATGCCAAAGGGAAATCTTTTATGGGAAAAATTTAAAAGGAATGCCCTTTGTGAAAAATCAAAATACTTTTCAGGAGGATAAAAATTTGTGTCACCGGGTTCAATCTCCTTTGAATAAAATGGAATATCAGGTATATTAAGGATTAAAAAACCAGAGGAAAGATAAATTTTTTTAAATAAGGGTAAACAAAAACCAAGATAATTGTATTCCATAATTCCATCAAAGGCATAAGATTTATTTAACATAATTGAAAAATTATCAGAAATGGCACAGGCAGGATTATACAAAGGTGCAGAGGAAGGAGATAAGAGAACTATATCTGAATTTGAAAGAGATATCTCTCTTGCTCCTGCTCCAAATTTTAAGAATTCAAGTGCATATTCTCCTTTTAAGAATAAGAAAATTAAAATAAATTTCATAGGTTAAGTATAAAGTTAAAAAAATATTTCTTTCAAAGGCTCAATTTCCTTTATATTTAATTCTTTCAAAATTTTTTTTATTTTTCTTTCTGCCACTTTTATGTATTTTTTAAATTCTCTTTTATTTTTAAAAAATGAAAGATTTACATATGCAGCAAGTGCCTGCATAAGTCTTTGAACCCCTGTTAATTTGAGATAGAAATGAAAATCATTAAAATTTAAATTTATTTTATCTCTCATCTTTTCATAATAATGTTTTAAAAGTTTTTCTATAACTTTTTCATCTAAATCAACATAAGGGTCAAAAATTAAAGAGGCAAGGTCATATGTAAAGGGTCCTTTATGGGCTGTCTGGAAATCCGTAATTTTTATTTTTCCATCCTTTATAAAAATATTCTTTGACTGGAAATCTCTATGCATAAAAAAGTAATTGAGTTTCGAAATTTTTTCTGCAAGAAAATCAAAGGAATTTTTTATTTCTTTTTTAAATTTAATTTTAAGATAATTCATTAAATAAAAATTTTTAAAATATTCTGTTTCATAAAGGAGTTTTTCCTTATCAAAAACTTTTTTATAAGGCAACTTTAAATTCATAAAACCTTTTATCCCTTCAACCTGCATTTTCACTAAAAAATCAATAACCTTTATATAATTTTTCTCTTCGGGGTTTTTAAAAAGTGAATTTTTCCCAAGGTCTTCAACAATAAGAATGCCATTATTTAAATCAAAATAATAAATTTCAGGAACACCAAGATTTTTCTTTTTTAAAAATCTTTGAATTTTTATATAAGAGATAAAATCATTTGAAAAAGGGTTATCCTTTATCAAAACAAAACTACCTTCATTTTTAATCCTTAAAAATATTCTATCAGAACCACCTATAATTTTTTCTATTTTCATTTGAAAGTCAAATTAAAAATTATTTATAATATTAAAGTAAAATAAAGAAAGGGGACAAATGAAAAATGGACTTATAATTTTAATCTTATTGAATATAATTTATGCAAGGATTCCCCTTGAGAATGACTTAATAATTTATAAAGGAATAAAAACTTCGGGTGAAAAAGATATTATAATTGATTTTATTTCTCCTTTCAATTTCAAAAAAATATATTTAAATGTTGAAGGAATAGAAAGTTTTGAATTATTTTTAAATGATAATTTTCATGGAAAATACAAGTCAAATAGTTTTTATCATACAATAAATTTAAATAATAATTTAATTAAAGATGGAAGAAATTCTCTTTTGATTAGAACTTATGAAAAAAACAATATAAAAATTACATTATGGGCAACAAAATATGAATGGTTTTATGGAACATTTCACATCCATACAACATATTCTGATGGTCTATATACAGTAAGTGAAATACTGAATATGGTGAATAATCTTGGTGGTCATTTTGCTGCTCTTTCTGACCATAATACACTTGAACAGTGTTATGATACAGCCTTCCATCAAACTGGAAATTGTATGCCAATAAGGGCAACAGAATGGACAACAAATGATTCAGGTCATACAAACATTCTTGGACCTGAAGGAAGTGAAGTTTTTGAAATTTCTTCAATTAAAAAAATGATTGATGATGCAACATACAGAGGTGGGCTTGTTCAAATAAATCATCCCTGCGATGAAGAACTTGGCTTTGGATGGGGTCATTATCCAAATGTTGATCCCGGAATAGATGTAATTGAAATATTTAATGGACTTATATGGTTTCCAAAAAATGGGATTAAAACAGATGCTGAGGCTGTTGCATGGTGGCATAGTTTATTGTGTGAAGGAAAGAGAATAGCAGCAACAGGAAATTCTGATTACCATGGATATGAGCCAGGAGGTAATCCATTAAAAGCCCATTCAGCAGTTTATGCATCATCAAATCATCCTGATACAATTTTAAAGGCAATAAAATTTGGAAAAGTAATGATATGTGATGAAATGGAAGATTCAAGGCTTTATATATATGCTGATACAAATTTAAATGGAATAATGGATTTAATTATGGGAGAAAACATAATTGTAAATTCTGGAAGCAAGAATGTAAAATTTAAAGTTGAAGTTGAAAATTCAGATCTTTTTGATGAGTTAAGAATCTGCTCAAAACAAGGGATTATATACAGCACCACTTTATATGGAGGAAATTATGTTTATGAATTTGAAAAAACATTTTCCTCTCAGGATACTGATTTTATAAGGGCAGAAATTTTAAACTGGCTTGGATATTATGAATATGCAACAAATCCAATCTATGTTAATTATCCTGATTATGAACTTGGACCATGCAATTTATCTATTACATGGGATATTCCTGATACAATATGGAGTGGGGAAACACAAATATTTTTTCATTTGAAAAATTCAGGACTTGTCTCACCTTATAGGTTCAGTATTTTTGCAATGGTTGATACAAATGAATTTTATATAACAGAATATCAAAATGCAGGTCCTGGAATAGGAGAAGTTATACATATTCCCAATTTTTATGGATATGAACTCATTGAATGGAAAGGTGGTTTTCCTTACTCTGTAAGACTTTCACCAGATACAGAATTTTCATACTGGCTTAAATTGATTCCTAAAACAAATGGTATAAAAAGTATTTATACGAGAGCATATGCAGATGATAGACTCTTTATAATAGATAAAGAACCTGATACAGGATTTATAGGTCCTGATGGAGAAAGATGGTATAAGATAGATATTTATGCAGTAAATATTAAAGAAGTTAAAAAAGAAAATAAAAATAAAGATTTAAAATATTCATTAAAAATATTTGATGCTTCAGGAAGATTAAGAAAGGATAGTTTTAAAAGGGGAATATACTTTCTTATTCCAGAAAAGAGAGTAGTAAAAAACAAAAAGTTCATAGTAATAAAATAGAGAGTTCTTTTATAATTAAAACTATGAAAATGTTAATTACAAAGAAATTTACTTTTTCTGCTTCTCATAGACTTTATAATGAAGAATGGGATAAAGAAAAGAATGAAAGGGTTTTTGGGAAAAACATAAATTTACATGGGCACAATTTTGTTGTTGAAGTAACTCTGTCAGGAAAATTAAATGAAGAAACAGGAATGATAATGAATATAGATGATTTAAAAGAAACTTTAAATGAAATAATTTCTGATTTTGACCATAAGAATTTGAATGAACTCCACTATTTTAAAAAAATTCAACCAACAATAGAAAACATTGCAAAAATTTTATTTAATTTGATAAAGGATAAACTTCCTGAAAATGTTAAACTTTACAGAATAAAAGTTTATGAATCAAATGATTTCTGGGCAACCTTTTATGGGGAAGATTTTGAAATTTCAAAAAAAATAAAATTTTATGCTTCCCATAGATTATTTAAAAAGGATTTAAAGGAAGAAGAGAATATTAAACTTTTTGGAAAATGTGCAAATCCCCATGGTCATGAATATAATTTAATTTTAACATTTAAAGGGAAAATTGATAAAAAGACTGGTTTTTTAATAAAAAGAGATGAAATTGAAAGAGAAATAGAAAAAATAAAAAATTTATTAAATTATAAGGATTTAAACAAGATAAAATTTTTTAAGGATAAAAACCCAACAGGGGAAAATATTTTGATTTATTTAAAAGATAAAATTAAGAATAAAAAAATTTCAAAAATAAAAATTTATGAAACAGATGAAAACATATTTGAAATGGAGGCTCTGTGAAAAAGATTGAGAAATACATTTATGAAATCATAAAATATATTGGAGAGGATCCAAAAAGGGAAGGTCTTAAAAAAACACCTTTAAGAGTTCGCAAAATGTATGAAGAATTTACAGAAGGATACAGGCAGGATCCTGAAGAAATTATAAAAGGGGCAATATTTGAAGTTGATTATGATGAAATGGTCCTTTTAAAGGATATAGAATTCTATTCATTATGTGAGCACCATTTGCTTCCTTTTTTTGGAGTTGCCCATGTTGCATACATACCAAAGGGAAAAGTTCTTGGTGTATCAAAGATTGCAAGGATTGTTGATGTTTTTTCAAGAAGATTACAGGTTCAGGAAAGAATGACAATAGAAATAGCAAGATTTTTAATGGAAAAATTAAAACCCTATGGGGTTGGAGTTGTTGTTGAAGGAATACATACATGTATGATGGTAAGGGGAGTTAAAAAGGCAAAACCAAAACTCATAACTTCTGCAATGCTCGGCCTTTTTAGAAAAGACCCAAGAACAAGAAACGAATTTTTAAATTTAATAGGAAAATCCAAATTACCTGATTTGTAAAATTATTTTAAAATCAATATTTTCTTTTTAAAAACTCCTTTATTTTCTAAAACAAAATAAATTCCTGAAGATTTTAGTATCTGTAGAATACCATAACATTTTAGACTTATAAGGATTATTAATATATGTTTTTAAAAAAATAATCAAGGGGAGAAAAGTTATTTAGAGATTTATAGCGGTTATATTGAATTTTCTGACTCAATAAAAGTACAAGATAAAATTATCCTGCCCCATTCTGGGACGTTTTCCACTTTTTCCTTTTTATAAATTCAACTATTTCAGGATAAAAAGTCTTTTGTCTTCTCCTTATTGGTGCTCTTGATTTAGGAATAAAAGATTTTGTTTTACCTTTGCGATTCCCTAAATTTCTTTTTCCATAAATGCACCGCAATTCTTCTTAACTCAAAAAGCATCCTTTGTTGCCTTCTCGCCTATTTTTCAAAAAATTTG
>JBDRZF010000080.1:0-6248 GCA_039803805.1 Caldifarciminota bacterium | reverse complement strand
TTTTTGAAGAAATTGAAGAAAAAATGCCTTTAGAAGAAATAGCAGAAGGAAAAGAAACTGCAAAAATAATAGATTATGAAGAAATCCCGTCTATTGAGGAAATGGCTTTAGAAAAGGAAATAAAATACTCTCCCCATCCTTTCAAATTAGAAGAATATAAACCTTTTTATGAAATAGAAAAAGAAAAAACTCACGAAGAGATAGACAAGCTCATTGAAAGAATGAAAGAGGAAAAGAAAAAGGAAGAAGAAGTAAAAGAAGAGATAAAAAAAGAAATTGAAAAAGAAGAAAAAGCGGAAGATGAAAACTACAGAACTTTCCTTGACTGGATTAAAAAACTTAAAAAGTAGAATAAAATACATTAGGCAAAAGATGGATGAGTTAAAAATAGACGCTTATTTTATTTATTATCTTCCAAATGTAAGTTATTTAACAAAATTTAGAGGTTCTTCTGGATTTGTAATAATTACCAAAAATAAATCTTATTTTATAACTGATTCAAGATATGAAGAAGAAGCAAAAAGAGAAATAGAAAAAGAATTTGAAATATTAATTCATAGGGGACTTATACAAACTCTAAAAAAGGCAAAGTTTATTAAATATATAAAAAAAATTGGATTTGAAAAGGATTGGATGCCTTACGGAATTTATAAAAACTTTGAAAAAGAACTCAACAAAAAATTTGTTCCATGTGAGGATATTGTTAGAAATATAAGAGTTTATAAAAATGATGAGGAAATAGAAAAAATAATAAAAGCGCAGAGAATAAATGAAAAGATATTCGAAGATATAATGAATATCATAGAACCAAATAAGATGAGAGAAATTGACCTTGCAGCAGAAATTGAATATAAAATCAAAAAAAGTGGAGGAGAACCCGCTTTTCCTCCAATAGTAGCATCAGGTTCAAACTCAGCATTGCCCCATGCAAAACCAAGCAAAAAAATAATCAAAAATAATAAACCCCTCAAAATAGATATGGGTGTAAAATATAATGGTTTTTGTTCAGATATGACAAGAACAATATGGATTGGTAATAATCCCACAAAAGAGTTTATAAAAATATACCAAATTGTTTTGGATGCTCAAAATAAAGCAATTGAATCCATAAATGTTGGTATGGAAGCAAAAGAAGTTGACGGGGTTGCAAGAAAACATATTGAAGAAAAAGGGTATGGTAAATTTTTTGGACACGGACTTGGACATGGAATAGGGGTAGAAGTTCATGAACTTCCTGGTTTATCACCTTTATCAAAGGACAAAATAGAAGAAAGAATGGTTTTTACAATAGAACCAGGGATTTATTTACCAAACCGATTTGGTGTAAGAATAGAAGATTTAATATACATAAAGAATGGAGAAAAATTTGTGATAACAAAGACTACCAAGAATTTAATAAAAATTTAAGGAGTGAAAAATGAATTTTAGAAAAGGAATGGTAATAAACTATGAAGGAGAATATTATATGGTTCTTGATTTTCAACATGTAATGCTTGGAAGAGGTTCAGCCTATGTAAGAGTAAAATTAAGAAATGTTAAAACAGGGAAAGTACTTGAAAAAAATATAAGAGAAAGTGATACTTTTGAAGAAGTAAAACTTTTTAAAAAACCTGCAATCTTTTCTTATTCAGAAGGTGATATTTACCACTTTTATGATAAAGAAAGTTATGAAGAAATAAGTTTTGAAAAAGATGTGCTTGGAGATGCTCTTTATTATTTAAAGGAAAATCTTGAGGTAAATTTGCTTTATATAGAAGAAACACCTATTGGAATAGAGTTGCCTAATTTTGTTGAATTAAAAGTTATAGAAACAGAACCAGGTGTAAGAGGGGACACAGTTTCAGGTGGTTCAAAACCAGCAAAACTTGAAACTGGGAAAATAATTCAAGTTCCTTTATTTATAAATGTGGGAGATGTAATAAAAATTGATACAAGAACTGGCGAATATATAGAAAGGGTATGAATAAAAAAGATTTTGAAGTCATAAAAAAATTAGTAGAGATAATGAGGGAAGAAAATTTATCACAAATTGAAATAAAAAAGCCTTTTTTCAAAATTAAACTTTCAAAGGAAATTTTAAAAGAAATTCCTAAAACAGAAATTAAAAAAGAGGAAATTAAAGAAATTTCTAAAGAAATAATTAAAGAAGAAAAAAAGAAAGAGGAGATTAAAGAAGATAACATTTATATTTTAAGATCACCCCTCGTGGGAACATTTTATAGAGCACCTTCACCTGAATCTCCTCCCTATGTAGAAATAGGAGATGAAGTCAAAAAGGGGGATATTTTATGCATAATAGAGGCAATGAAAATAATGAATGAAATTGAAAGTGAGGTTGATGGTAAAATAATAGATATTTTTGTGGAAAATGCAAAGCCTGTTGAGTTTGGTCAAGCATTATTTAAAATAGAGGTGAGAAAATGATAGATGTAAAGACATTTTTAAAGGGGCTTTTAAAGAGGATGGTTGATGAAGAAGCATCCGATCTCCACCTTAAAGTTGGGAATCCGCCAATTTTTAGAATTCATGGAAGACTTATAAGAACGAACCTTGATGTTCTTTCACCAAAAGATTTAAAGGATATAGCAGCAGAAATAATGACTCAACAACAACAAAAGATATTCATAATGAGAAAAGAATTAGACTTTGCTATTGGGGTTCCAGGACTTGGAAGATTTAGAGTAAATGCGTATATTCAAAGAGGGAGTATTTCAATAGTTATGCGTGCAATACCAACAAGGATAAGAGATTTTAAAGAATTAAATCTACCACCAATTCTTGAAGAACTATCTTTAAAACCGAGAGGACTTATCCTTGTTACAGGAACAACAGGAAGCGGAAAATCAACTACGCTTGCAGCAATGATAAATCATATAAATAAAAATGTAGCAAAAAATATAATCACAATAGAAGACCCAATAGAATACCTTTTCAAAGATGAAAAATCAATCATTTCTCAAAGAGAAGTTGGCGGAGACACTGCTTCATTTTCAAGCGCGTTAAAACATGTTTTAAGACAGGACCCCGATGTAATAATGATTGGTGAGATAAGGGATAAAGCAACAATGGATGTTGCTTTAAAGGCTGCTGATACAGGGCACCTTGTGCTATCAACCCTTCATACATTAAATGCTACTGAGACAATTAACAGGATTATCTCTTTTTATCCACCTCATCAACATGAACATGTTAGAGTATTACTTGCAAGTACTCTTATTGCTTCAATTTCACAAAGACTTATTCCAACAGCAGATGGAAAAGGGAGAGTTCCAGCAGTAGAAATTTTAATAAATACTGCGAGAATAAAAGAACTTATACTTGATGCCAAAAGAACAATGTTAATACAGCAGGCAATGGAAGAAGGATATTATGAATATGGGATGCAAACATTTGATCAAAGTGTATTAAAACTTTATAGAGAGGGACTCATAACCCTTGAAGATGCACTTCAAAATGTTTCAAATCCCGATGAATTCTTATTAAGATTAAAAGGAATAAAGACAACATCAGAAAGATGGGAGGAAGAAGATATAGTTAAAAAAGAAAAAAAGAAAGAAGAAAAATTTTTTGGACTTGACAAAGAGATATAAAATCCCGTATTATTTAAATCTACTATTTTAATTAATATCCACTTCCCCCTCCTGCCCCGCCCGTTCGGGCGGGGTTTTTTATTCAAGATTTATTATTGAATGATCACCAATTACAAATTTTTTAACTTTCCTTTTCAAATCATTCTTTTTTATTATAACTTCTTTTCCTATTATACTTTCTTCTATTCTGCCTTCTATTTCTATTATCTTGCTTCCCTGCATTATTATAGAATCTTCTATCTCCGCTTTTATTATTTCACATTCATCACTTATTGAGGTAAAAGGTCCAATGTAACTATCTTTAATTATACAATTTTTACCAATTATTACAGGTCCCCTTAAATGGGAATTCTCAACAATTGTATTTTCTCCGATATTAACTTTTCCTATTATTTTAGAATTTTTAACTTTACCCTTAACATCTTCAATTAAATCTTCCAGAATAATCCTATTGGCTTCAATTAAATCTTCGGGCTTACCTGTATCCTTCCACCATCCCTTAACTTTAAGGTAATTAACTTTATATTTATTATTTAAAAGCCAGTTTATTGCATCAGTTATTTCGTATTCTCCTCTCCATGAAGGTTTTAAATTTTTAACTGCTTCAAAAATATGGTGATTGAAAATATAGACACCTACAAGGGCAAGATTACTTTTTGGTTTTTTTGGTTTTTCAACAAGTTTTACAATCTTTCCCTCTTTAATAATAACAACACCAAAATCCTGAGGATTTGATACTTCTGAAACAAATATTTGAGCATCCGGTAATTTTTCTTCAAATTCTTTAACAAACCTTTTTATTCCTTCTTTTAATATATTATCTCCCAAATACATAACAAATGGCTCTTTACCTATGAAATCCTCTGATATCATTACAGCATGCGCAAGCCCAAGGGGGGCTTCTTGATGTATATATGTAACATTCAAATTCCATTTTTTCCCATCCTGAACAATTTCTTTTATTTCTCTCCATGTATCACCTATTACAATTCCTACATCTTTTATGCCTGCTTCCTGCATCGCTTCAAGACTATAGAAGAGAACAGGCTTATTTGCAACCGGGATAAGTTGCTTTGAAAGATAATGAGTTATAGGTCTTAACCTTGTTCCTTTTCCTCCTGAAAGGATAAGTCCCTTCATTTTAAAATCCTTTTAATATCCATAAAAGTTACAAGTATCATTAATCCGACAACTATTGCAAAACCAATTGTTTGTATTATTATCTGGGCATTCTTTGATAACCTTCTTTTAAAAATCCTTTCACCTGTAAATATTAATAATTGTCCGCCATCAAAAAGAGGTATAGGTAAGATATTTATTATTGCAAGTTGAACAGATATAAAGCCAACAAATAGAATTAAAACATCAATACCCATTTTTGCACTTTCCATTGCAACTTTTCCTATTAAAATAGGGCCACCGAGAGATGATATGGGATATTTGCCAATAATAAGACCTCCTACCACAATAAAAGTTCTTATTATTATTTCAAATATTTTAGAAATTGAAAAAATAGAGGATTTTAAAAGGGAAAATTTTTTAATTTTATAAGGAGGATAAATTCCAATTTTCCCAACTTCTTTTTCATCAATTTTCACTTTTTCAGGGACAACCTTAATAAAAATAATATCTTTTCCTCTTTTTATTTCTAATAAAACTTCTTTGCCAGCAAGTGTTTCAATAGAGGCAACCATTTCTTCCCATTTAAAAATCTTTTTACCATTTACAGAAATAAATGTATCTTCTTCCATTATCCCTGCTCTATAAGCAGGAGAATTTTTAATTACCTTCCCAGCAACTGGTAAAATTAAGGGAACTAAACCCGTTTCATAAATCCCTTTTTCTTTGTTCCAGATTGGCTGAACTTTAAATAAAAAGGTATCATTACCCCTTTTTACCACGAGATTTATCTCTTCACCTTTTTGGGTTTCTTTTAAAAATTCTTCCCAAGAAGTAAAAATCTTATTATTATAAGCAATTATTATGTCACCCTCTTTTACCCCTGCTTTATAGGCAGGTGTATTTTCTTCTGGTTTATCCAATAGATTTGAACTTATGATTTTTTCACCAATGAATGTATAGAAAAATGTGTATAAAATCCAGGCAAATAAAAGGTTAAAGAGAATACCCCCTGTTACAACTAAAACTTTTGTAGAATAGGGCTTTAGAAAAAAACTATCCTTTTCATCTCTTTCTTCTTCACTTTCTCCAAACAATTTCACATAACCTCCAAAAGGAATTAGAGAAATTCTTATTTCTGTTTCACCTATATTCCTTTTAAAAATCTTCGGCCCAAAGCCTATACTAAATACTAAAACCTTACAATTTCTCAATTTAGCAAATAAAAAATGTCCTAATTCATGAACAGTTATGAGAATTCCTAAAACAATTAAAACGATTAAAACATTCATTTTAAAATCTCCTTAATCTTTTTCTTTGTCCATCTTTCAATTTCTCTTATATCCTCAATATTTTTTATTTTAAAAGGTACATAACTTTCAAAAATTTTTTCCACAAGAGGAATTATTTCGTTAAATCTTATTTTTTTCTTTAAAAATAAACTAACTGCTTCCTCATCTGCAAAATTCAAAACTGCTGGATAACCGTTTTTTTTGTCTAAAGCGAAATAGGCAAGTTTGATTGCCCTATTTTCTTTAT
>JBDRZF010000079.1:0-6323 GCA_039803805.1 Caldifarciminota bacterium | reverse complement strand
CAAAAAGAGGTTATGAGACAATGAGATGGGGACCATTAAAACCCTGCGGCTTTGAAAATTTAGAAAAAAAGCCATTTGCTGTAGTTCAATTAAGACCTGAAAATAAGGAAAGAACAATGTATTCTCTTGTGGGATTTCAAACACAGTTAAAAATAAAGGAGCAGGAAAGGATTTTTAGAATGATACCCGGACTTGAAAATGCCGAATTTTTAAGATATGGAAAGGTTCATAAAAACATTTATATAAATTCACCCAAAATTTTAAATCCTGATTTATCATTAAAGAAGAATAAAAATATATTTTTTGCAGGACAAATAACAGGGACAGAAGGATATGTTGAGGCAGTAGCAGGGGGACTTGTTGCAGGTATAAATGCATTTTTAAGAAA
Organism: Caldifarciminota bacterium; assembly: GCA_039803805.1. Lineage (GTDB taxonomy): Bacteria > Hydrothermota > Hydrothermia > Hydrothermales > Hydrothermaceae > JBDRZD01. The sequence continues at coordinate 5,935 of JBDRZF010000079.1, read as the reverse complement.
AAAAGGGAAAGAAACATTAATATTTCCAAAAAATACTGCAATTGGTGCATTAATAAATTATATTACTTCATCAAATAATCAAAGTTTTTCTCCAATGAATATTAATTTAGGTCTTTTTGAAGATATCCCTAAATTTAAAGATAAAAGAGAAAAAAGGAAATTTATTGCTGAAAGGGCAATTTCAGAATTAAAAAAATTTATTGATGAAAATGAACGGCTCTTTAAAGGGGAGGTAAAAGATGCTTAAAGAGAATGAGAACTTGCAAAAAAAGAATGAATATGTGAATCAAAATCCATACATAATTGTAAAGGCAAAAGAAAACGGCGTAAGAGTTATGGGACTTACAAGAGGGAAAGAAACAAGGGTATCCCATACAGAAATACTTTCAAATGGAGAAGTTTTAATTGCACAGATAACAGAATACACAGCAGCATATAAGATTGTTGGAAAAGCCCATATATGGACACCTTATGGAGAAGTTGTAGCAGAGGGAGAATTGCCAAAAATAAAGGAGGCAAAGAAAGAAGTAGAAATTTAAAAAAAGAGGAAGAGTAAAAGTAAGGAAATAAAAGAAATAAAAGAGCCAAATAAAAAAGGAATTTTAGAACCAAAATAATTCCATAATATTCCAAAAATAAAAGAAGAAAGAAATAAACTTATTCCCTGAGCAAAATGATATATTCCATATGCACTTCCCCTTAATTCCTCTCTTGTTAAATCACCAATTAGTGCTCTCTCATTTCCTTCTGATAATGCAAAATAAAGACCATAAAATAAAAATAAGAAGATAAAGAAGGGTAAAGTTTTTGCAAAGGCAAATAAAAGGTATGTTATTGAATAAATTAGCCAGCCTGCCATTATGAGTTTTTTTCTTCCAATTTTATCAGATAAAATGCCTGAGGGAATTGAAAAGATTGATTTAACAAGATGAAAAAGGCTCCAGAGCAAAGGCAAGAACAGAATTTTTATTCCCTCTTCTTTTGCCTTCAAGATTAAGAAAGCGTCAGAGGAATTTCCAAGATTGAATAAAAAAAATATAAAGATTAAAAGATAAAATTTCTTTGGAAATTTAAAACTTAAAGAAAAAAATTCTTTTTTTTCATCTATTCTTTCTTTTACAAAATAAATGAGTATAAAGATTGCTATTATTCCCGGGAAAATTGATATCAAAAATAATTTTCTCAAATCAAGAAAATTTAAAAGGAAAAAGGCAATAATAGGTCCTGTTAATGCTCCGAGGTGGTCCATTGCTCTTTGAAAACCAAAAGCCTTACCCCTTTCATCACTTTCAACAGATAAAGAAATCAATGCATCCCTTGGAGAAGTTCTTATTCCTTTTCCAAATCTATCAATGAATTTTAAAAATAGAACCTGTATCCATGAATTTGTTATTCCAATGAATGGTCTTGAAAATGAGGCAAGAAAATATCCTGAAAAAATAAGTGGTTTTTTCTTTTTAATTTTATCAGATATTATACCTGAAAATAGTTTAAGGAATGAATTTGTTGCTTCAGCAACACCTTCAATAAAGCCGAGTGCCACTGTTCCTGCCTTTAATACAGTTGTTATAAAAACAGGAAGAAGTGGGTTTATCATTTCTGATGCTATATCATTAAAAAATGAGACAAATCCAAGAGCCTTTACATTTCTTGGTAAATTAAGGAATTTCATCTAAAAAATATCTATTATTTTCAAATTTTATATATCCTGTTTTAAGTTCATTATCATGGGGAAAGAAAACCTGAATCCTATTTTCAACTATATATTTATATATTTCTTTTCTTTTTTCAAGTGTTTCAAGTGGAAAATTATCATAAGCCATAATATATGGAAGATGAATGTGCTTTGAAGTTGGAACCAAGTCTCCAAAAAATAAAAATTTATCATCAATTAAAAAAATTATATGACCCCTTGTATGTCCACCTGTTTTAAAAATTTTTATGTTTTCAAGAATTTCACCATCTTCTTTTATTTCTATTACTTTTTTATTTTCAATTAAAGGTAGAAAATCCTCTTTTAAATAACTTGCCCTTGTTCTTTCATTTGGATTTAATGCATCTTCTATTTCCTCTTTTCTTATAAAATAAGTTGCATTTTTAAACAAAGGAACTATTTTACCATTTTCTATTTTTGTTGCTCCTCCTGCATGATCAAAATGAAGATGGGTAAAACTAACATAATTTATCTCATTTAAATTAAAAAGACTAAAATCTTCAATCCATCCTTCAAATTCAAAAATCTCCTTTCTTTTATTATCCCATTTATTTCCGCATCCCGGTTCTATCAAAAGTTTAAAATTTTTTGAAATAACTATTAAAGAGTTTTGGGAAAGTAAAATTCTATTTTTTTCATCTGCAGGATAAAAATTTTCCCATATTGTCTTTGGAACTATTCCAAACATTGCTCCACCATCAAGTTTAAAAGAGCCAATTTTTACATAATGAACTTCAAAATTTTTTGAAAGGAAAGTTTTTATATTTTTCATTATTAATAATATAAAGATACTTCATAAAATAACAAAAAGTCAATTTTAACCTATTTTAGTCCTCTATAAATTTTTTAGATTAAATAAAAATTCTATTAAAAAAGAATTAGAAGTTAAATATAAATATGTTATCTCTCGTAGCAGCCTATATCAAAATTGTTGCCTTGTGGTCTTGGTTTTCCTTCTAAATCAATAGAAGGAGCAAGATTTGAAGTTCCAGCATCAATTGCCGGACTTCCATTCCTTAAATGATAGTCTCCTTCTATTCCCCATGCTGTTCTTACAAACAATGGGTTACCGTAAATATTGCCTGGTCCAAGATTATGAATATTTGTTGAATCATACACAGTGTTCCCATGTTCAAGAACAAATGGACTTCTTGGGAAATAGAAAAGGTTATTTTCTGCTATAATGGTTGAGGCTTCGTTTATATAAATAGGACACTCTGGTCCTCTTCCGCAAAAAATATTGTTTATAAAGACAATAGTTTGCGGCCGGGTTTGCCCATATTCCACATACATGATATAATTATTCCCCAGAGTATCATCAATTGTGCAATTTATTATTTCAAATCTTTGATTTGGTTCTCCCTCGTCTCCCTGGTCTATCACAATTGCAGCCCATGGAGTGGGAGTAGTATTTCTATCACCTCTTCCATAAATAAGTGTATTTATTATTCTTGAAGTTCCCTTCCATAATTTAACTCCATCGCCCGAATTATTAGCAACAATACACTCCTTTACAGTGGTATTATAAGCCTTTGAATCAAGACCATCTCCATAATTATGCATTGCAACAGTATTTTCAATCAAAATTGGTCCCAAGGAAGTTTCAATTCCAAATCCATCTGGTCTATCATACACATCGCAACTATCTTTACCTTGATAATAGTGCCCACTATAGGAGAGTGTGCATCCCTTTATAGTAACATTTTGCCAACCACCTTGACTTGGTTCAGGTCCACCAAGCCCTCCAAAACCACAATATTCAATCCTGCATCCAGAAATTTCTAAAAAATTAACATCTCTAATGTTCATACCCATTCCATCTATGTGATGAATATACACATTTTTAACAACAATATTATTAGCAGGTTCCCATATATATATTCCATCCCAGAAAAATTTACCTTCACCTCTCATTGTATCATTATGGGTAATTTCAATATTCTCAATCCATATATAACTTTTCCCGGAAAGATCAAAAGCACAATTTAAAGCATTTCCACCTGCAATTACAGGTCTTCTATTCGTTCCAGAGGATAATATTACAAGAGTATCTCCCGGGGAAAGATGGGAAACTCCACAGGAAATAGTTCTAAAGGGTCTATCTTTTGTTCCAGGGTTTGAATCATCACCGTTTGGGGAAACATAATAGGTTCCATTAATATCTCCACCTATTATGTATATCCAATTTCCTGAATTTCCTGAAGGAGGAACAATAATATCTTCATAACTTAAAAGAAGATAATCGTAATGAACATTCGGGTGGGGTTCTGTGATTTTTTCTCTTTTTTTACATCCTGTAATCACGATGGATGTAAAGAATAAAAAAAATAACACCTTTTTTATTTTTACCATATCTTCTCCTTTTATAACTCCCTCTGTTAAAATGGGGATTGAACCCGGTTTTAAGGTTTTCGTAATAATTCAAAATTATAAAAAAATTGAGAAAAGAAAGTCAATTAGATGTGTGATTTATATACATAATTTTTAAGGGAGTTCATTTTAAATGTGGGTGCGTCAAAATATTTTGAAAGAGCCAAAAATAGCATTTTTAAAATATTATATTCTCAAAAAGGACTTGATTTTTTTTTAAAAAAAACTGTATTATTATAAACTTAAAAGATTCTTTTTATCTTTTCCTGAAAGTTTCGTATTAGCTTTCAGGAAGGGGTAAAGAGGATCTTAGAATAAACAAAAGGAGGTTCGATGAACCATATAAAATACCTAATAATAGGTATAATACTTGCCGAGATAAATAGTCTCGGTGCTGAAAGTTATCTATATCCTGATAACTCGATAAAAGGACCCTGGCTATATGAAGTTCAGAATCAGATTCCGGAAGATGAAATTGCTCCTCGTGGTAATGTAATTCAAGACAATTCAATCCCTGATATTTCTGCAATTATATCGGTTCCATGGATTGAAAGAGAAGAAAAAAATGGAAATTCTGGTGGAGAGATTGAATGGGGAACAGATAGACTTGTAAGAAGTGGTTCTTCTAATTTAAGATGGATTTCCCTTTCGCATTCAGCAGATATGACAGATAAGCCAAACTATGTTGCAATCATAAGACGTGTTACAGGGAGTGGCTCTGATACAGTATTCCATTATCGTTCAACAGATGGGATTAATTGGAGTCCATGGTATCATATATGGAGTTCCACAAATGATGTTGAGGCAAAAAGGGTAGAGATTCTTGTTGGAAGGGGGACAAATCCATGGGTTTATACATTTTTACTGTTTGATTATGAAGGTCAGCCAAATACTGGTGGATTAAGGTTAAGGAAAATGAGAGCAGATGGAAGCACATATACTTGGATAACAATTGCAGCTCCTGGTGATTCAATAGAGGATTTTGCTGTTGATATGGATGAAAACGAAGTCCTTTATGTTGCTTATTTGAGGCGATTAGATGCAACAACATGGAGAATATATAGAACCCGTTCAACTGACCAGGGATCAACATGGGAAACCCCTATTAGTGTTTCAACAGGAAACAGAAACAACCCTGAGATTGGTGTAGGTGCTCCAAACGGTTATGTTTATATCTCCTATGTAGTTGATGATACTATTATCCGTATCGGGAGCTATATAAACTGGTCAAATCCAACTTTTACTGATATTGAAACCGACGGGGATCCGGAATTTACTCCTTCCATAGCAGCATCAAGAAGTGCTTCAACTTTAACTGCCTGGTGCCTTTACAGGCATTACCATTCAAATACAAATATGTATGATATTCACTATGCTTATACAACTGATGGAGGTTCAAACTGGACATATGGTGTATGGCCACCAATGAATTATCCATATGGAAATGTAAGGTATCCATGGATAGAAACAGCATTTGATTATCCATATAATATATGTGTGGCTCTTGGAACAACTTATCAATCACAATTTGATTCAATTATAACAGTATGGGCATATGCAAGCACTCCAAATTCATGGCAAGGCAGGGCAGTTATAAATGAGCATGATGCAACAGGTGAAATGCCAAATAAAATAGATCTCAACGATGTTTTAGGTGGAACAACAGTCCTTTACAGACAATATGGGAGCGGAAATGTATGGTTTGACTGGTGGTGGAATACAGGAGTTAAGGAAATTGCAAAAAATGTTCCTTTAAGCTATTCAATATTTTCCCAAAATGGTTATGCCATTTTAAAATTCAATTTACCCTATGGAAAGAATTTGAAAATAGATATTTATTCTTCATCAGGA
>JBDRZF010000078.1:0-6342 GCA_039803805.1 Caldifarciminota bacterium | reverse complement strand
TGCAATCAGATATTTTAAAAATAGCTGTAATGCCTGCTCAAGATCAAAAGCAGCTAAATTATATCTTTTTTTATCAAAATCCTCAATAGCCCTCTCCCAGAACTCTTTCGCCCTTTCTTTTAAAAAATCAATTTTTTCCATATAAATATCCTTGATTTTAACCCTTTCTCATTTTTCACATTTTATTTCAAATGTCTTATAATCTCCAATACTTCCTTATGCCTTTCCTCTGCATTCTTTTCCATAACCCTTAAAGTCTCATCCATTTTATAAAGCATCTCACTTATCTTTTCTAACATTTCTGATTGCCTATTTAGAATTTCTGTGTGTCTATTCAGTGTTTCTGATTGCTTATTTAGCATCTCTGTCATCTTATTTAACATCTCAGTCTGTTTATTTAGCATCTCAGTTTGCTTGTTTAGCATTTCAGTTTGCTTATTTAATATTTCAGTATGTTTATTCAAAATTTCATTCTGTTTATTTAGCATTTCATTTTGTTTACTTATCATTTCTTTCATCCATCTGCCATTACTCCATGCAAAATAAGTTAAAACTCCTGCAAGCAATGTAAGCCCTATTCCAAATATTTCCATATTTAAATTATAAGGGTAAGATGTATTAAATGACAATAAATTTTATCTTTTTTATGTAATTTTCAATTTCTTTTTTATCATATTTTTTATAAAAAACCTTATAAAGATAAAGACCATTTGGTGGTGCAATTATTATTTTTTCTGGTCCTTTTTCAATATACTCTTTAAATTTTAAATAGTTTCCTTCTTTTGAAAGGAAAATCATGTTTCCAACAAGTGATCTTATGAGTTTATTTAAAAATCTATTGCCTGCAATATAAAAAATTAAAATATTTCCTCTTTTTTTCCATCCTGCATCAAATATATTACAAGTTCCGTCCCCTTTATGGGAAGGTGACCATTTACTCATATCCCTTTTTCCCTTTATAAATTCAGCCATTTTATATAAACTTCTTATTTTTATCTTATGATCAATTTCCCAGAAATATTTTCTTTTTAATGGTGATCTTCCAAGAAATATTTTATAAATATATATTTTCCCTTTTGCTGAAAATCTTGCGTGAAAATCATCTTTTTCTATTTCAACATTCTTAATATATATTGAATCAGGTAAAATTGAATTTAAACTTTTTTTAAAATCTTCTAAACTTTTAAAAAATCTTTTAAAGAATTTCTTTGAAATTTCAAAATGGGCAACCTGTGATATTGCATGAACTCCCCTATCAAGTCTTGAAGCCCCTTTTATCCTTATATTTACCAGAAATATTTTTTTTAAAGCCTTTTCAATTTCACCCTGAACTGTTATAAAATCCTTTTGAATTTGCCATCCATAGAAATCATTACCATCATATTCTATTTCCATTTTTATTTTCATTTTGCCTTCTTTGCTATAATTATTGAAATTTCAAAAAGAAGGTAAAGGGGGATTGAAATTAAAAGAAGGGTTATTGCATCAACCGATGGAGTTATTATAGCAGTTATTATAAATATTGCAACAATTATCTCCCTTCTTCTTTTTTGAAGAATTTCCGGAGAAATTATCCCAATTTTTGTAAGGATTAATATAAATATTGGTAATTCAAATAAAATTGAAAATGAAAGGATTAAATAAAAGAATATTTTAAATAAATTGTCTATTCCTATTAAGGGTTCAATTATACTATCTCCAAAGGAAAGCAAAAATTTTATACCGATTGGATATGCCAAAAAGGCAGAAAAAAATGCCCCTAAATAAAATAGAAAAACGCCAAAAATTATATAAGGTAAAATCTTCTCTTTTTCTTCTTTATAAAGACCGGGTTCAACAAATCTCCATATTTCAAAAAGGATTAATGGGAAAACAAGAAAAAATGAGATTAAAATTGAAATTTTTAGTTTTGCAAGGAATGCCTCAGGAGGAGAGAAAAAATATATTTTTTTAACAGGTTTTTTAATGTAATTTAAAATATAAGGGGAGATAAAAAAACCAATTATTATTCCAATGATTAAATAAATCAAACTTCTTATTATTCTTCTCCTTAATTCTTCAAGATGTTCTGTAAATGGCATTTCCTTCATATTTGAGTTTATAATTATAATATGAAGGAAGATTATAAAGAAATTCTGGAAATTTTAAAAGAATTATTAAAGAATTCATATTCACCATATTCAAAATTTAAGGTTGGGGCAATAGCTCTTACAAAAGAGGGCAAAATTTTTAAGGGTGTTAATATTGAAAATGCCTCTTATGGGTTAACAGTTTGTGCTGAAAGGGTTGCAATATTTAAGGCAATTTCAGAGGGTTATAAGGATTTAGAGAAAATTTATATATATGCTGATAAAAATCCCTGCTATCCCTGTGGTGCATGTTTGCAGGTTATGGCAGAATTCAATAAAGATATGGAGATTATAATTTTTGATAAAGATAAAATGATTAAAAAGAAATTGAAAAATCTTTTAACAAATCCTTATAATAAATTATCTTAATGCGGGAGTAGCTCAGGTGGAAGAGCGCCAGCTTCCCAAGCTGGGGGTCGCGGGTTCAAATCCCGTCTCCCGCTTTTTATTTTAAAAATGTTTTTCTCTTATAAAAATAAATCACCAAAATATGGGAAAAATGTTTTTATTGCACCGGTTGCAATCATAATAGGGGATGTTGAGATTGGAGACTGTTCCTCTGTCTGGTTTGGTGCAACTATTAGAGGTGATATTCATTATGTAAAAATAGGTAAATACACAAATATTCAGGATAATGTTATAATTCATGTTACAAAGGATAAATTTCCTGTTATAATTGGTGATTATGTTACAATAGGTCATAATGCAATAATCCATGGATGTAAGATTGGAAATAACTCCTTAATAGGTATGGGAAGCATAATACTTGATGGTGCTGAAATAGGTGATAATTCAATAATAGCAGCAGGAACAATTATTAAAGAAGGAACTAAAATTCCAAAGAATAGTCTTGTTGCTGGTGTTCCTGGTGAAATAAAAAGAAAAGTTAAAAAAGAAGAAATTGAGGAAATAAAAAGACATGCAATTAATTATTTTGAATATGCAAAGGAGTGTATGAAGGAGATGAGGGTGATTAAAAAAGAAAGGGAATGATAAAATTTTTAATGTTTCCTATTTTGCTTTTTTCCATCTCCTCTCTTGTCTTTTATAAAGAAGAAATTGAAGTTAAAGAGGAAATAAAGACAGGTTATTTAAAGGAAGGGATTGAAAAATTAAATAACAAAAAATATGAAGAGGCACTCTCAATTTTTAATAAGGCAAAAGAGGAAAATAAGGAACTTTCTTCATTTTATATCTTTTATACAAATTATCTTTTAAAAAGATATGAAGAGGCGATAAAAGAGGGAAACAAATTCTTAACTTATTTTCCTTCTTCAAGCCTTGTTGATAAAGTTTTTTATCTTCTTGGTATTTCTTATGAGAATGAAAATTTTTATATAAGGGCAGCACAGAATTTTTTAAATGCTTATAAAAAAACAGATGATATTAGAATAAAAAAAGATTCAGAGAAAAGATTTGAAAGAATTATAAAAAAACTGAATTTTAATGAGATAAAAAGTATTTTAAAGGATTCAAAAGAAACTCCTTTTTATTCAAAAACCCTTTATTACGCATTTCTTTCCGCATTAAAGGAAAATAAGATAATTGAAAGAGATTCAATTTATAATGAACTTAAAGAAATAGGTGGAAAATATTTTAAAGAGGTTGAAAATATCCTTAAAAAAGAAAAAAGAGGAAGCAGAGGGGAATATGTTTTTAAAATACTTCTATTAATCCCTTTAACAGGAGAATTTGGAGAATATGGAAAAGAGTTTTTGAATGGATTCAATCTTTCCTTCCCGGATAATAATCTAATAGAAATATTTGATACAAGATCAGATCCCTCTTATTTATACAACAGTATGAATCTTTTTCTTGAAAAAAAGCCTTATATAATTGTTGGACCATTATCCACAAAGTGTGCAACAGTTATCTTTCCATTTCTTTCAAAGGAAAAGATAATTGTTATTTCACCAACTGCAAGTGATATAAGGCTTGGAACAATCGGGGATAACATATTTGCCTTTAATGAAGGAATTTATTATGAGATTAAGAAGATTTCAGATTTCATGCTTCTTAAAGAATATAAAAAAATAGGTATTCTTTATGCAAGTGTAAATGAATGTGAAATTTCAAAGGATGTTTTTATTCAGATTTTTAAGAAAAATAAAGGGAAAGAAGTTTTTTCAATTTCCTATTCGCCAGATTCAACAGATTATCAAAAAGAGATAAAAGAGATAAGAAAATTTTCGCCTGACGCAATCCTTTTATTTCCTTCAGAAGAAAAAGATGCAATTGAGATGATAACCCAGATAAAATTTTTAAAAATTTCCTGTCCAATCTTTTCAACTCATTATCTTTTAAGAGAAAAATCCGTCATTGTTGCAGGTGAACAACTTAAAGATGTTTATATATCAGGTTCATATCCATTCCCTTTGACAAATTTAATGTATGAGGAATTTAATGAAAAATATATTAAAAATTATAACATTTCACCAGGAATTGTTGCGATTAGAGGATATGAAACAGGTCTTCTTTTAAAAGAAATAGTTTCTTATGGAATTAAGGATTTTTATAGAATAAAAGATTTTTTAAATGCAAAGGGTTTTTTAAACGGTTTAATGGATTTTTATTCATGGAATGAAGAAATTATAAGAATTTATAATTATGAGAAAGATGAATTTAAGGAGGTATATAGATGAAAAAGGAAGAATTTATAAAAGCACCCTTTAAAAAGGAAAATTATATAATTATGGGAATAGGTTTGGTCTTCATCATTTTAGGATATATATTTCTTGCAATAGGAGATATAACAATTTCACCAATATTACTTACCCTTGGATTTTGTGTTATTATACCGATTGGAATAATTTATAAAAAAAAGAAGAAAAAATTATCTTAATACTCCTTTTGCTGCCCAATTAGAAAAATTCACAAGAATACGTGGTAAAATACCAAAGAAAAGAACACCGATTGTGCAAACACCAATTGATATTTTAAGTGGTAATGGAACTTCTATTTTTTTACTAAATTCTTCCTCTATATACATTCTTCTTGCAACCATTAAATAGTAATAAAGGGCAACAATTGTTAAGATTCCACCAAGTAAAACCAAAAACCAGTATCCGGTTTTAACCCCTGCAAGAAATACAAATAGTTTTGCCCAGAAACCTGCAACAAAAGGTATTCCACCAAGGGAAAGAAGGAAAATCAGCATTGAAAGGGATAAGATTGGATTTCTCTGTGCCAGCCCTTTTAATGCATCTATTCTTTCATCATTTAATGAATTTACCTGTGATTCCACAATAAGGAATGCGCCCATGTTTGAGAAAAGATATGTAAATAGATAAAATAGAACCATGCTTATTCCTGTTTCATCAAATGAGGCAATCCCTATTAAAATATAACCGATATGGGCAATTGATGAATAAGCAAGTAGCCTTTTTATATTTGTTTGTGGAAGTGCAACAAGATTCCCCAGAATCATTGTAACTGCAGAAAGAAGTGCTATTACAGGAATTAATGGATTTTCTCTGGGAAATACCTCAAATAAAAATCTTATAAGGGCAGCAAAACCAGCTGCTTTTGGTGCAACCGAAAGAAATGCAACATATGAAGATGGTGCAGCCTCATACACATCAGGTAGCCATGTATGAAATGGGACTGCTGCAATTTTAAAACCTATACCAACAAGGAACATTATCATTCCAGCATAAAGTATTGGAGATGTTTCTTTGAATTTTTCTTTTAAAACTTCAAAATCTCCGCTACCTCCTGCTCCATAAAGAAATGATAATCCAAAGAAAAGAATTGCAGAGGAAAAAACACCAACAAGTAGAAATTTTAAAGAGGCTTCTGGTGCCCTTATATCTTTTTTATAAAATCCTGTAAGTGCATAAAGGGGGATTGAGAGCAACTCAAAAGATATGAAGAATAAAAGTATATTTTTTGATGAGACAAGGGAAGACATACCGATAATTGAAAATATAATGAGCAAAAGATATTCAACAGATTTATCAGGTATTCTTTCTTTTAAATAAGGGATTGAACCTATACATCCTATTATTCCTGCTGAAATGAATAAAATTTTTAAATAATAGGAAAAACTATCAAGGGAAAATCCAAATTTTAAGGAAAATGATGAGAGGGAAGAAGAAATAATTAAAGAAAGGGAAAGAAAAAAAGCGGTAAGGATGCTCAGGATAACCGGTTTATTTTTCTTATCCTTTAAGATTATATCAAGTATAAAAATTATAAGTCCTGTTATTGAAAG
>JBDRZF010000077.1:0-6391 GCA_039803805.1 Caldifarciminota bacterium | reverse complement strand
AAAACAGGGATTGATTTAGTTTATGATGGTGAGCAACATAGGGTTGAAATGTATGAGTATCCAATCAAAAACATAGAAGGATTTGAATTTAAAGGATACATAAGGAGTTTTGATAATAAATATTTTAAAAAGGCAGCCTGTGTAAAAAAATTGAAATTAAAAAAATTTTATCATGTTGATGAGTATAAGAGGATTTCATCTTTTGCAAAAAAAGAAGTTAAAATCCCCATAACAGGTGCATATACCTTGATGGACTGGTCCTTTGACGAATATTATATTAAAAAAGTTAATGAAAAGGATTTTATAAAAAGAAAAAGAATTGCAAGAGAAAAATTTTTAAGAGAAATCTCTGAAAAAATAATATATCCAAATTTAAAATCTTTAAAAGAAATTGGAGCAAAATTCTTACAGATAGATGAGCCTGCTGCAACAACAAAACCTTATGAAATAAAAATGTTTATAAATTCATTGATTGATTCAATAAAGGAACTTTATAAAGATGTATTTTTCAGCATTCATATATGCTTTTCCGATTACAAACTTCTTTTCCCTTACCTTGATAAAATTCAGGGAATTGTAAAGGAAATTCATTTTGAGTATGCAAACAGGGATAGCATAGAAATGGGAATAAAAGAAGAGGTAAGAAAAGGGTATAGAATTTTATCAGATTTGAAAAATTTTGATTTTATAATAGGACTTGGTGTAATAGATGTTCATACTGATTTTATAGAACCTCCAGAACTTATAAGGGATAGAATTTTATATGCCTATGAAAAGATTAAAAATCCTGAGAAAATATTTGTTGCACCTGATTGTGGTTTGAGAACAAGAAGCTGGGAAATTGCCTTTGAAAAATTAAGGAATATGGTTGAAGGTAAAAATCTCGCTTTAAAAGAAATAGAATAATTTTTAAAGGTTTCTAAAAATTTGAACTCCATAAACTCCTATTTTATCCTTTAAAATAACTATTAATCCTTTAATCTCTTTTATCTCTTTGGCAACTTTAAGGACTCTTTCAATATCTTTTTCATCCTTTATTATATTTCCAAAATAGGTTGCATAAAAATCTGAAATAATCGGGTCATCAGAAATTATTGTTAAGGAATCTGTGTTTCCAAAAGATAAGGAATGCCCGACACTTTTTGAAGAGGTCGCAATTCCATATTTTCCCTTTTCAAGTTTAAAACCTATTTTCATACTCAAAGGTGAATTTCCTGCATATATTAATATCTTTGATTCCTCTTCTCTTTCCAAAAATATATCCCCTCCATTTTCTATTATTAAATTACGGGGGTCAAATTCTTTTTTTATAAATTCTGCAATCTTTTTTGAAAAAAATCCTGCAATCCCTGCAAGCGGTCCAAGATTTGTCCTTTTAGAGTATATAAATAATTCCTTAAAGAATGGGGGAGAATCTTTATCACAAACAGGTTTTAAAGAGGAAATAAAAAGTGGTTTTCTTATTGAATATTTTTCAATTTCTTCATAAATTTTTTCAATTTCTTTTAAAATTTTTCTCTCATTCAATTTCTTATCACTTAAAATAAGCATATCAGTAAACTTATATTTTATTTCAATTTGATAAGGTAGTGTATAATTCAAAATTTTTCTATAGAATTTATCCAATTATCTCAATTGCTCCTCTTGGGCAGGTTTCTCTACATAAAGAACAAAGAATACATTTTTTAGGATTAAATCTTAATTTATATTTTTTATCAAGATATAAAGCACCTGATACGCATACTCCGGTGCATGAGCCACAATGAACACACTTCTCTTTATGAATGATAATCTTTTCAGAAACAGGAAATATTAAGACACCTTTTTCTTTAAGGAAAATTTTCGCCTCTTCAATCTCTTTTTTCTTACCTTCTATATCAACAAGCATATATCCATCCTCATTTGGCATAATTTCTGCTTTAAGAATATTTACAAGAACTTCCTTTTCTTTTAAAAGGGTTGCTGTAACTGGATAATTAACAATCCTTTTGGGAAAAAGTAAAAACAATCTTTCTTTTATATTTCTCTCCATGGTTTAAAAACTCCCTCTAAAGGTAAACTTTTAACCGGTTCTGTTAAATAAAATTTCTTTTTCAATATCCATTTTTTAAGAATTTCAGCAATCCTTTTTGATTTATAAATGCTTGTTCTTGGCTGTGTTTTAACTTTTTTACCTTTAATATCAACCCATCCTGAGAAAAGCTGTGCATAATTCACTTCTTTTATAACAGGTCTTTCAAGTTTTTTAATCCCATAATCAATTATTTTTGTCTTTATCTTTTCATTTGGAATTGAAACATAAAATGCCATATCTTCATCTAAAACTGGTATTGGAATTCCTACCCCAATAAATAATGATATTCCATAACCCTTTATATAAGCAGCCTTTAAAAATTCAGGGTCAATTTCTTTTAAATTACCTATTAAGGCAAGTGTTCCGCCAGGGCTTTTTGGTATTCCTGTTTCTTTATTCCTTTCAACTTTTGAATTAAACTGGGTTCCCTCCCATACTACATAACCCTGTGCACCTGCAAGAAAGACCTTTGTTCCTATTCCTATTGTTCTTAAATAAGGGTCTTTATGAAGGGGAGAAATCTCCCCTGAAGTTGAAAAGGCGACATTTCCAAAATTTGGAAGTAGGAGGCCCATATATGTATAAAGTAATTCATTGCTTGAATTTGTTACTGCATAATAATTTTGATAACAGTTCCTTGGATTAAATAAAAAAGCTTGATTGATATTTTTTAAAGAAATATAAACATCGATTTCCTTTCCCGGATAACAGTCAGTGGGAATAGATTTTGCCTTTAACCTTACCTTTTCACCCTTTACAAGTTCTTCAATCACATGGGCACCCCCATAATCTTCTCTTCCGTTTGCTCTTTCTGTTGCACCAATATAGATATCAACTGCTGCAAGTCCACCATAAGCCTTAACATCATTTAATGTCACATCTTGAAGCTTTGTTGGTGGATCAAAATGCCCGGTATTTATAAATGCACCAGAAGAACACATCATCCCAAATGTCCCTGTTGTAACAACATCAACCTTTTTAAAAATTTCTTTAAACCCTTCTTTTTTCCCCATTTCAACAACTTCATCAGCCCTTAGAACAACAGCCTCACCCTTTTTAATTCTTTCATTTATTTCTTCAATACTTTTCTTCATATTTCTTTAATTATTTTTTCAATAAATTCGGTTTTAACACCTGGTGAAATAATGTAAATACCATTGCTTATTTTTTTTAAATCAAAAATTAAATTTACCAAAATTTCTTCCTGAATATTTAAAAAATCATCTTTAAAATCTTCAAATTTTTTTAAAATATCCTCTGGTATCTCAATATCAGGAACCTCTTTTGAAAAATATTCAAACTGTTTTAAATCTTTGCATAAAAGAATACCTGCAAAAATAGGAAAATCATTTTTTTCTTTGAATTTTTCAATATAAAATTTATTATAAACAGGCTGTGTATAAAAAAATTGTGCTCCTGAATCAACCTTCTCTTTTATTTTATCTTCATCATAAATCTCATAAAAAGATATTGATGTTCCTGCAAAAAAATCAAATTTAACATCTATATCTCTACCAGAAATGTCTTTTCCTTCATTTAAAAATTTTATAAGTTTTAAAAGACCTGTTTTTGTTAAATCATAATTTGCAGTTGCATGAGGATAATCTCCCATAAAAAGTGGATCTCCTGTAAGGGCAAGAATATTCTTTATACCAAGTGCCCTTGCACCAAGCAAATCTGCATAAATACTCAATAAGTTTCTATCTCTACATGTAAAATGCAGAATTGGTTCAAAACCAAATTTTTCTTTAACAATATGGGCAAAGGCAATTCCTGACATCCTCATCCTTGCAAGAGGAAGGTCAACAACATTGACAAATTTAATACCTTTTTGTTTTAAAATTTTAAATTTCTCAAAAATTTTTTCAGTTAAAATTCCTTTCGGTGGATAAACTTCAATAGAAACAATGAATTCATTTCTATTAATTTTTTCCTTAAATAAATTTCCTTCACATATAACTCTTAACCCCTTTCTTTCTTTTTCTTCTATAAGAATTTTTTTACCTTTCCCTTTTTTTGAAATTTCTCCCAAATTTTGCTTAATTAAACTTATATGCCTTGGCTCTGTTCCACAACATCCACCTATTATCTTAACACCTTCCTCAACCATTTTGATTGCATATTCTAAGAAATGCTCTGGATGGGAAGGATAGAAAAATCCTCCCTTTTTATAAACAGGATACCCTGCATTTGGCATTGAAGAAATCTTTATTTTTGTTAAATTTAAAAATTCATTAATTATTTCAAGGGTTGGAATAGGACCAACACCGCAATTTGCTCCAACAAATTCAACTTTATACTTTTCAGCAAGTTCAACAACATCTTTAATAGAGACACCAAATGGAGTCAATTTGTCTTCATTAAAGGAAAAACTCAAAATTATAGGTATATCCCTTTTAATTTCTTTTATAACTTTTAATATTTCTTCTGCTTCTTCAATCAAAACCTGGGTTTCAACTATTAAAAGGTCAACATTTCCATCAATTAGTCCTTTAACCTGAGGATAGAAATATTTCTTGATATCTTCCTTTTTAATCTCTGAAAATGGATAAATTGGTTTACCTATTGGACCAATGCTCCCTGCAACGAGCACTTTATTCTCTGAAACTTCTTTTGCAATCTTTGCTCCTTCAAGATTTGCCTTATAGCATATATCCTCATCAGGAATTTTATAAAGATTTGCACTGAATGTATTTGTTTCAATCAATTCTGCTCCTGCAATAATATATTCTCTATGAATACTTTTTACAAGTTCCGGATTTTCAATATTTAAAAGAGAAAAGTTTTTATTTAAAGGAATACCCTTTTTGTAAAGATAAGTTCCAAATGCACCATCTGCAACAATAACTTTCTCGCATTTTATCAAGATGAATGCTATACCTCCTTTTAAAGTTTAAAATTTTAATAAAATAAAATTTAAAATGTCAATTGAAATTTTTAAAAATCGTCCATTAAAATTAAATTCTGCGGGGCGTAGCGCAGCCCGGATAGCGCGCCTGGCTTGGGACCAGGAGGTCGGTGGTTCAAATCCACTCGCCCCGATTCATTTTTATAATGAAAATATTTTTGATATTTTTACTTTCTCAAAAATCCTCTATTTTCTATGATAACACTTTTATATTTAAAGAGAATCCATTTTTTTATAAAAGGGAAAATTCCTTCAGTTTATACTTTGAACATTTTTCTTATGATTGGAAAGTGATTGTAGGAAATGGTGAACCTTCTGTTTATAGAGAAAATTACACTCAATATTTATTTTATTCTTCTTTTTATAAAAAATTTGTTTTTACAGAATTTACATATTCAAAAGAGGGAGATTTTAAAAATGAAATAGAAATTTTTGATGAGGAAGGTCACAAGATAGGTTCAATTAAATTAATTTCAACTATATTTACAGGAAAAACTTCTTTTCTTTTACCCTTTAAAAAATATCAACTTTTCTTAAATGGGAAAATCTTCTATTATTCACATCCACTACTTGATGTATGTAAAGATTATAAATTCAAAAAATATGCATTTTGCGCTGATATAGGAATAGGTATAAATCTCAATGAAAATATTTATTTATTTTCATTAATAGAAAATATTTTAAAAACAAAACTTGATTATTTCATTCCCTCTATTTTCGGTGTTTCATTTATCCCTGTTTCAAATTTACCTTTTACCACAAGATTAGGAATAAATTATAATCAAACTAATTTTAAAATTCTTTTTTTAATTTCCCATTTCCTCTTTAATAAATTTGGGGGTTCTGAAGTTTTTGTAGATGAGTATATTTATTTAAAACCCGAATTATCTTTTATAATCAATTATAAAAATAATAAAAATTATTTTGGTTTCTCTTTGTCAAACAAGTTTTATCTATATGATTTGGAAGAAAATATGAAAAATATAATTGAGATTTATTTAGGTTATACAAGGGAAATTAAAAAAATTAAACTTGGAGGAGGAATAAAATTTGATACAAGATTTATGGAGATAGAAAAAAATATTTCAAATGGAAATGCCTGGATTTCACCTCTTAATATTTTCCTCATATTTTATTTTTAAATTCAGAACTTTTAAGCAATAATTCAAAATAAACCCTTTCAACTTTTTCTGCTATTTTATCCCAATCAAAATTTTTTGAAAATTTTAATCCTCTTTCTGCAATTTCTTTTCTCAATTTTTCATCTTTGTAAATAGTTAAAATTTTTTCTGAAAGTTCTTTGTAATTGCCTTTTTCAAAAAGAATACCATTTTCAAAATTTTTTATAACCTCATTATATCCTGGAATATTTGAAGCAATAACACATTTACCTGACGCCATCCCTTCTA
>JBDRZF010000076.1:0-6481 GCA_039803805.1 Caldifarciminota bacterium | reverse complement strand
TGATTCCTTCAGACTTAAACCCGATGTTAACAATAACCTCGCGGTCATCCACTGAAATTACTTTTCCCTTCACAATGCGGCGTTCCGTTAAATCCATCAGCGTGGAATCGTATTTTTTTGTCCACTCTGAACGCTCGGCTACCGAATAGCCGTCCACAGCATCCCAATTAATTTCTTCCTTTTCGGCGGTACGCAATCGTGCTAATTCCGCTTTGAGGTTACCTACATCTTTTTCTTCTAACATTAATACAAAAATTTTACGAATCGCAAAGTTAGACACAATCCTCCAAATCGCCAAAACAACACTCAATAATTTTTTTGAGGAAAAAATATGTTTTTTGGGACATACCCATATTCCATCAATTTTTGAACTTAAAAGTGATAAATTGAAAGTAATATATCCTGAATGCAAAGATGGAGAGTTTTTGTATGTTCTTCTTGAGGATGCAAAATATATAATAAATCCAGGAAGTGTCGGACAACCAAGGGATGGTGATCCAAGACTTTCTTTTTGTGTTTTTGATAAAAAAAATTATGTTGTAAAATTTTTCAGATTTGAGTACGATGTTGAAAAAGCAGCCAGAAAGATTTTTGAAACTGATTTGCCTCATTTTTTAGGAGAAAGACTTTTTATAGGAAGATGACAAAAATTTTATTTATTCTCCTTTTTTCTTTCTCTTTAGATTATAATATAGATTATTTTTTTTAAAAAAATATGGATAGGAATATAAAAAAATTGATGGAATATATTTCAAATAGTTGTGAAAAGGAAAATTATTTTTTGTTTATCAATTCATATATAATTTTTAAAAATGACCTTAAACCACTTTATATAACAAGTTCCTCTCTTTTTATAACTTATTTTATTACTTATCTTTTGAAAGGAATTACAAATAGAGAAAGACCAACTGGAAATTCTTCAAGATGGAATTCTTCTTTTCCTTCAGGACATGCCTCCAGTGCTTTTGCTTTTGCCAATTCTTTTTCAAAGATTGAAAAAAAATATAAAATTCCGCTTTTTATATGGGCTTTGTCAGTTTCTTTTTCAAGAATTTATTTAAGAAAACATTGGTTTACAGATACAGTTGCAGGTGCCGGGATTGGATTGATTATATCAGAAATCATCTATAAAAATTTTTGGGAGAAAAAATGAGTATTCCTTACGATTTTAGAATGCAACTTCTCCTTTCTCTTTCAAGGGAAATCACGGGTGCTTTTGATCTTTCTAAAATCATGAGATTTATAAAAGCCTCTGCTACGACATTTATTCCCCATATAGTATGGATGAACATATTTGAAATTGAAGAAGAGGAAATCAGACCTGTTGAAATTTTAGAGAAAGAGAAGATTTATAAAAATGAAAAATTTTTTTCAGAAATAAAAAAGAAAAGAGATTACATTTATATAGAAGATTTGAGGGAGAAAAAATATGAATATTTTCCATTTTCAGAAAAAGCAAAAAGTGCATTATGGATACCTATAAAAAGACAGGATAAATTAGAGGGATTTTTTGGAATTGAATCAGAAATTGTAAAGGCTTTTAAACTTGAGGATATAATATTTTTAAGAATACTCTCTGATTTTTTAGGTGTATCAATATCTAATATAAAACTTTTAAAAGAAAATGAAAGAAGAAAAAGTGATTTTGAAAGTGCTTATGAAATTTCACTTCAGATAAATAGACCTTTTAAAAAGGAAGAAATTGTAAAACTTTTTCTTAAATTGCTCTGTGAAAAACTGGAAGGTATTTACACTGCTTTTTTTGAAAGAAAAGGAGATATTCTTTATCTTTTAGATTATTATACTTTTATTGAAAAAGTTGTACCTGTAAATACCCAATTTTTAATAGGAGAAGGACTTGTAGGAACATGTGCATTAAAGAAAGAAACAATTTATGTTAATGATGTGAGTTTATCAAAAGAGTATATAAAGGGAATAGAAGATATAAAGAGTGAAATGGTTGTGCCAATCTTCTGGGAACAAAATCTCATAGGAGTGATAGATATAGGGAGAAAAAAGGAATTTACCCGAAGCGAAGTCTTTATGGCAAATCTATTAGCCAACACCTTTTCATTATCTTATCAGAATGCTAAATATTATGAAGAACTTACAAGATATATAAATGAAATGGAGGAAGTAGTAAAAGAGAAAACTCGGGAACTTATAAAATCTGAAAAATTTGCTCTTATTGGTCAAATGAGTTCAGTTATTATTCATGAAATTAAAAACCTATTATCGGGAATTTCTGCTATGACCGAATTCATTCTCTTAAAGACTTCTGATGAAAAAATCTGTCAAACAGCAAAAATAATTAGAGAAGAAATAGAGAGGGCTCTTAAGAATTTATCAAATATATTAGAATATGTAAGGCCTCTCAAGTTAGATTTAAGAAAAAAGAAAATAGAAGAAGTAATTGAAAAGGCAATAGTTTTATCAAGAGGTTTTTTTGAGAATAAAGAAATAGAAGTAAAGGTTGATTTTGAGAAAGATTTACCAGAAATTTTACTTGATGAAGATAGAGTTAAGGAAGTTTTTATAAATTTAATTTCAAATGCTGCTCATGCCATAGAAAATAAAGGTTTTATTAAAATAAAGGGCTATAGAGAAAATAATTTTGTCATTGTAGAAGTAGAAGATAATGGTATTGGTATTAAAAAGGAAGATATAGACAAAATATTTGAACCATTTTTCACTACAAAACCAAAAGGGACAGGTATTGGGCTTGCAATAGTTAAGAAAATATTGGATTATCATTTATGGGAAATTAGTGTCCAAAGTGAGGTTGGGAAAGGTAGCATTTTTAAAATAAAAATACCTTTAAAATTTTAAGGAGGTTTTTATGGAAAAAAAAGTTAAAAGAATTTTAATAGTTGAAGATGAGAAAACGCTCGCTTTGACTTTATATGAAGTCCTTTTCACAGCCTCAGGAGATTTTGAAGTAGTTGTCTGTGATAAGGCTGAAGATGCGCTTAAAAAATTAGAGGAGAAAGAGTTTGATTTACTCATAACGGATTTGAAACTGCCAGGCAGTATAGATGGTCTTGACCTTATAAGAAGGATAAATAAAATGTCTTTAAAAATCCCCAAAATCCTCATGACTGCCTATGGAACAGAAGAAGTGAGGGAAGAAGCAAGAAAACTTGGTGTAAAGGAATACTTTGAAAAACCTTTCTCACTTCTGGAATTCGTGAGTAAAGTAAAAGAAATTCTCGGTGTAAAATAAAAAGGAGAAAAAAATGGCTCTCATAGGAGATTTAAGGGACATAAGAATACAAGATATTTTGAGATTTGTCAAAAGGGTTAATAAATCGGGTGTTTTGATAATAAAAGGGAAAAGTGAAGGGGAAATATATTTTAAAGAAGGTAAAATAGTCAATGCTAAAATAGGCAAAGTTTTTGTTAAAACCGAAGAAATTTTAGACAAATGCTCTTATCTCCTTTCCCAAAAGGAAGGTGAGTTCAGACTTGAGCCACAGGAAGAGATTGAGGTAAAAACAGAAATAGATCCTGATGCAATCCTTAAAAAGATAAAATGATTAAAAACACAATTTTTTCAACTGGCCATTCAAACCGAACTTTTGATGATTTCATTGAAATTTTGAAAAGTTATGACATAAAAAATGTAGTTGATGTTAGAAGATTTCCTTCCTCACGAAAATTTCCCCATTTTAATAGAGATTATATTGAAAAAAAACTCAAAGAAAATGGAATTAATTATATATGGCTCGGTGAACTTCTTGGGGGTAAAAGAGGAGGTAAAAGTAATATTCCTTTTGGCTCTTATATAGAATATATGAAGACAAAAAATTTTGAAGAAGGTATTGCAAAACTTATGGAAATTCAAAAAACAGGAAGAACTATTTTTTTCTGTGCAGAAAGATTTTTTTGGAGATGTCATAGGAAATTAATTGCAAAAAAGTTGAAAGAAAAAGGGTTTGAAGTTATAGATATCTTAGAAAAAGGTAAAGAATTTGTAATAAAATGAAGGCATTTATTTCAGGAGGAGAAGCAATAGGTTTTTCTGCAATAAAGGGCGGAATTAGATTTTATGCAGGTTATCCAATAACTCCTGCAAGTGGAATATATGCTTATATGATTGAAAATTTACCAAAAGTTGGTGGATTTGCAGTTGGTGCATCAGATGAAATTAGCGCAATTTCCTATTGTATAGGCGCATCTATGAGAGGAGTAAAATCAATGACAGCGACTTCTGCTCCGGGCTTTTCTTTAATGATAGAAAGCATAGGTTATGCGCTTATGACAGAAACACCCGTATTAATTGTTCTTTGTCAGAGGATGGGACCTTCAACTGGTGCAGCAACAACTTCCTCTCAGGGTGATTTACTTTTTTCAATTTTCTCAAATTCAGGTGGATATTCCATCCCTGTTTTTTCACCTTCTTCTATTAAAGATGCCTTTTATACAACTATTCATTCAATAAATGTTTCAGAAATTTTAAGAACTCCTGTTATTCTTCTTACCGAAAAAGAAATAACAATGACTTATGAGACAATAGATAAAGAGGAAATCAAGTTTCCTGAAATACATGAAAGGAAATATTTTGAAGGGGAGAATTTCAAGACCTATTATTTTAAAGAACTTCATGATGTTCCTCCTTTTTCTCCTGTTGGTGGAAAACATAGAATAATGGCAACAGGTAGTGCCCATGATAAAGAAGGATTTTTGAAAAAGGATGATCCAGAAGTAATAGAGGTTTTAAAACATTTAAATGAAAAGATTGTAAAAAATATAGAGAAATTTAATATTTATGAGTATTACGAAGGAAAAGAAAATCTTGTTATTACTTATGGTGTAACTTCAAAAAGTGTTATTGATGCTTACAGAAAACTTAATAATAGGTTTGGTGTGCTCATAATGAAACTCCTTTATCCTGTTCCTTCTTTTTTTATGAAAGAGATTATTAAAAAATATAAAAAAATTTTTGTTGTTGAAGAAAACCTTACAGGGCAGTATGCAGATGTTTTGAAAATGTCAGGGATTCTTGAAAATAAAGAGGTTATTAAAATAAATAAAATAGGTGATTTAATTTCACCAAGAGAGGTAATAGAAGTGATTAAGAAAAATGGATAGATTTTTAAACACTACTTTAAAATTGCCCTATTGTAAAGGTTGTGGTCATCCACTTGTCCTTAGAGCACTTGCACAAAGTTTAGAGGAATTAAATATAGACCCTTTAAAATGCGTAATAATTACTGATATAGGATGTGTTGGTCTTGCTGATAGATATTTTAAAACCCACTCAGTTCATACATTACATGGAAGAAGTACCGGAGTAGCAGCAGGGATTAAGATGGCAGAAAGTGTTAAAGGTGATGATTTAAAGGTAATTGTTTTAATAGGAGATGGTGGAGCAACAATTGGTCTTTTACATATTGTTGAGGCTGCAAGGATGAATATTGATATTAAAGTTTTGTTACATAATAATTTTCTATATGGAATGACAGGTGGTCAACACTCTGCATTTACACCTGAAAAATTTATAACAAGGACGACCCCAGAAGGGAATCCTTTCCCTTCACTTGATATAATTTCTTTACTTTCTTCAGCAAATGCTCCATTTTTAGCAAGATGTTTTGCACAGGATAAAAATTTAAAAGATATATTAAAAGAAGCAATTTCCTTTAAGGGTTTTTCTCTTATTGAAATTATTGAAATATGCACAGGTTATGGGGCGAGATTCAATAAACTTGATTTAAATGTGCTTCAAGGAATTTTGCAAAAAGAAGGAAAGAAAAAGGGTATAATTAAAAAAGAAGAAAGGGAGTATATTTTTGAAAAAAAAGAAAGAGAGCCAAAAGAAATCAGCCTCTCTTTTATTCCAAAAGATTATGAGCCTCTTTTAAAAAGAGATTTTTCAATATTAATTGCAGGGAGTGCAGGAGAAGGAGTCCAATTTTCAGGAGAAATTTTAGCAAAGTCAGCAATTTTATCAGGGTTTTATGTAACCCAGAAAAATGATAATCCTATTACAGTGAGTTCAGGTTTTTCTACAAGCGAACTAATATTTTCAGAAAAAGAAATAAATTATACAGGAATTGAAAATCCTGATTTTGTGATAATCACTTCAACTGATGGATATTTAAGAATTAAAGATAAATTAAAAAAATGGAAAACAAAAATAATAGCAGACGAGAGTATAAAAGAAATAGACGGTGAGAAAAGAAATTTTAGAAAATTTAAAAACATAAGAAGTGGAATTAATATATCAGCCATATCCTTTTTCTTAAAAATTTATCCTTTCATATCCTTTGAATCTTTCTTAAATTCAATAAAAAAATACGGTGAAGAACTTATGAATGTTGCAAAAATTTCCTATGAAGATAAATTTTAATTTATTCTTTAATTGGAATAAGGTACGAAAATTTATTTATAAATTCATTGATAATTTCTTCTTTATTTTTTTCTTTTAATAATTTTAGAAAATTTTGGGAATTTTCATATATTTCCATTAAAAGTTGTG
>JBDRZF010000075.1:0-6528 GCA_039803805.1 Caldifarciminota bacterium | reverse complement strand
TATATCTTCTTGCATATCCGTATCCTGTCATGCTTAACATCTCAGTCAATCAAAATTTCTTCAAAAAGAACCTGGTTTAAGAAAAAATAAAGGAGTGAAAAAAAGATTAAAATATAAAGATAAGGGGAAAGAAATTTTTCATTTGATAAAACTTTATTTGTAAGTGAGATTGCAGAGATAAAAGGAGGAATAAAAAGAGGTATTATAATAAGGGGTAAGAAAAATTCTTTTGCTCTTGTTCCCATTGTTAAAAATGAGATTAAAATGCCAAGAGAAGAAAAGGAAAAGGAGGTAAAAAATAAAATTATTAAAAAATAAAGAAATATTTTTAATGAAAAAGGGAAATTCAAAAAAATTAAAAATAAAAAGTAAAGGAATATTCCCGATAAGAATAAAAAAAGGGTTAAAGAAATTGTTTTTCCAATAAAAATGCTTTCCCTATCAATTGGTAAAATGAGCAATCCTTTAAAACCACCATTTATCTCTTTAAAAGTATATCTTGAAAGACTTATTATTCCTGAAAAAAGAAAGGAAAGCCAGAAAATAAAAGGTGAAAATTCTCTGTTTTGAATAGAAAAAGATATAAAAACTATCAATAAAAAGGAAAAAATTAAAAAAGGTATTATTGTTTCTTTTGTTTTTATTTCAAGGATTATATCTTTATAAATTATCCAGAAAGATGAAAATTTTTTAGCCAATTACCTTATTTACTTTCCTTAAACACTTTGTGCAAACATAAACTCTTTTTATTTTATTTCCTTCCTTTATCCTTATTTTATGTAAATTTGGTTTAAAAAATCTTCTTGTAACATTATGGGCGTGGGATACATTCCTTCCTATGTGTGTATGCTTTCCACACTTATAACATTTTGCCATATTTTAATTATATAATAAAAATATTTTCAATTTCAATCACGAATCCACCATCTATCTGGAAATTTTTCCTTTAAAATTCTGTCTCCTTCACCTACTGGCTCAAGCCCATTCATTCTCATTTCTGCATCCATCATTATTTTAACAAGTTCTTTGAATTTAATTTTTGGTTCCCATCCAAGTTCCCTTTTTGCCTTTGAAAAATCTGCCCTTAAATTTTCAACATCAATAGGTCTTAAATATTCTTTATCTATCTTTACATATTTTTCCCATTTAAGTCCAACATAGGAGAAAGCCTCTTCAAGAAATTCTTTAACAGAATGCCATTCACCTGTTCCTATTACATAATCATCAGGTTTTTCCTTCTGTAGCATCTTCCACATAACTTCAATGTATTCAGGTGCATAACCCCAATCCCTTTTTGCTTCTATATTTCCCATATATAAAAATTCCTGTTTTTTCTTAAGAATATTTACGACCCCGAGGGTTATTTTTCTTGTAACAAATGTTTCTCCTCTTCTTGGTGATTCATGGTTGAAAAGTATACCATTTACTGCAAATATTCCATAAGCATCCCTGTATATTCTTGTCATCCAGTATGCATAAAGTTTTGCTGCTGCATAAGGGCTTCTTGGAAAAAATCCAGAATTTTCATTTTGAGGGGGAGAAGCGAAACCAAACATTTCTGATGAAGAAGCCTGATAAAATTTGCAGGAAATACCACTTTTTTTAATTGCCTCTAAAATCCTCACTGCTCCCAAACCTGTTATATCTCCTGTATATTCAGGTAAATCAAAACTAACCTTTACATGACTCTGTGCACCAAGATTATAAATTTCATCAGGTTTTATCTCATAAATTAAATTTGTTAAATATGAAGAATCTGAAAGGTCTCCATAATGAAGGAAAAGTTTTGCACCGGGTGTATGGGGATCAACATATATATGTTCAATCCTTGTTGTTGATGTTGTTGAAGACCTTCTTATTATTCCATGAACTTCATACCCTTTTGAAAGCAAGAATTCAGCAAGGTATGAACCATCCTGACCTGTAATACCTGTTATTATTGCTTTTTTTGTTTTCATAATTTAATTATAATGGTTTATAATAAAAAAATGAAAGTATTAGCCTTTGAAACTTCCTGTGATGAGACATCCTGTGCAATTTTAGAAGACAATAAAGTTTTAGCAAATATAACAAATGTTCATATTCTTCATAGAGATTATGGAGGTGTTGTCCCTGAAATTGCCTCAAGAATTCATACTGCATTAATTTTACCAAGTTTAAAAACAGCAATTGAAATTTCAAAAATAAATATTGAGGAAGTTGACATAATTTCAGCAACACAGGGGCCTGGTCTCATTGTTTCTCTTTTAGTTGGTTTTACCTTTGCAAAATCTCTTGCATATTTTTATAAAAAACCATTTATCGGAGTTGACCATCTTGAAGCCCATTTATATTCAATATTCCTTGACTTTCCCTTTTTAAAACCACCAATTTTATTTTTACTTGCATCAGGTGGTCATACTGAATTCTTTTTAATGGAAGAAAATGAAGAAATAAAATATCTTGGAGGAACACTTGATGATGCAGCAGGTGAGGCTTTTGATAAAGGGGCAAAAATTCTTGGTTTTCCATATCCTGGTGGTGCAAGAATTGCTGAAATGGCTGAAAAAGGAAATCCTGAAAAATTTAATTTTCCAAGAGCAAAAACACCAGCATTTTCTTTCAGTTTTTCAGGATTAAAAACATCTTTACTTTATTTTGTTAAAAAAAGACCAAAAAAATTTATAAGAGAAAATCTGGAAGATATATGCGCATCATACCAGGAAGCAATTGTTGATAGTTTACTTGAAAAAACAATTGAGGCAAAAGAAATTTTAGGAATAGAAAAGATAGCAGTTGTTGGTGGTGTTTCTGCAAATGAAAGATTAAGGGAAAAATTTAAGGAAAATTTTAAAGAAGTTTATTTTCCTTCAAAAATTTATACCTCTGATAATGCCTGTATGGTAGGAATAAGGGCAATTTCACTTTTCAAAAAGGGAATAAAAACAAATTTGGATGCTTCACCCTATACTGTTTATCCTTTAAAAGGTTCATTTTAAGATTAAAAATTTATTTTTCTTTTTCAAAAAAGGCGTTTTAATTTCTATGAAATATATTCCTGAAGCAAAATCCCTTAAATCTATCTCCTTTAACCCTTTCTTTCCTTCAAAATTCAAAATCCTTAATTTTGAGCCATAAACATTGTATATTGAAATCTTTCCTTTAATTAAATAACTAAAATTGTAATCAACATAAATTTTCCCTGAAGAAATAAGCGGATATATTCTTAAATCTTCTTTATCAAAAGAAGGTCTTTCAGAAAAACCGATACTTAAATATCTTGAATAGGCAGAATCAATATGCTCTTTTAAAGAATCCAAACTAAGCCCACCGGCAATTGCAAATGCAACTTTTATAGAATCCCCTGGATTTATATTAAATGGACCAGCAGAAATACAGGTTGATAAATCAGAAGCACTGTCTGCATAGGGAAAAGAAAGTGTCCCGTTTAAAAATTTAATTGCAATTGAATCAGGCAAATCTAAATAGGGATAAACATATTCCTCATTCCTTATAATTGAAAGATTTCTTATCAAAGGACTTCCCCTTTCAGGATACAAAATTGCAGAACCCATATATATATTTCCATAATACTGGTAAGCCATACTCCTTGAAGAATCTGTCCCACCATAATCAGCAAAGTTTGAATGATTTATATCCCAGTCAAGGAAAATGCCCGAATAAATACCGAAGACAGGCTGTGACGAGGTATTTTTTAAAATATATTCAATTATTACAAAATCCCTTAAATTCTCATCACTGAACGTGAATCCCTTTTGTTTTACTATTATCCCTTTTATCTCCTCACCACCAGAATCACTATAAGATGCATAGGAATATTCACAGAAAGGTGGATAAGGCTCATACATATAAACCCCATCAATTGGTATCCAGTCTTCATCATAATAATATCTATCAATAACATAGGGCATCACTGTTCCAATTGAAAAACTACCTGCATAAAGATGAGATGGCGAACCCTGAGGATATGAGCATTCCCCGAACACACCCATATTTGATACCACAAGGGTAATTTCACCGCAGTCATGTCTCTCCCATGGTGATGGAGTATGTAAAAGTAATTGATATATATTTAAAATTCCCCATCCATAACTATTATTTGGATAAGGAGAACCCTGAGAGGGTCTCCTTGCATAATCAAGAAGCAATGAATAAACCTTTTTAAAAGTTAAATAGGGATTCTTCTGGAATAAAATTAAAATTCCTCCTGTTACATGAGGAGTTGCACTGGATGTGCATGTTGAATACTGGTAACCACCACCCGGCCATGATGATCTTATATTTTGACCGGGTGCAACAATATCAGGCTTTGTTCTATTCCAGTCAGGTCTTGGCCAATATACTGGGTCATTCCATGGATATTGATTTGGTGCAGGCCCCCTTGATGAATAGGATGGAACATTATCATTTTGATCAGATACACCAACTCCTATAACAATTGGAAAATTACCGGGAGTGCTTGCTGTTCCAGAACCAGGTCCATTATTTCCTATAGCAAATACAGGAACAATTTTTAAATTCCTTAAATTCAAACAATCCTGCCAGAATTCTAAAGAAGTTGTATTAGTTGCACCCCATGAATTGTTTATAGCCTTTATATCAACTCCATTTGCTTTCCATTCTCCATGTTTTTGAAAACAGGTATGAATTCTGGAAGCAGATGTCGAGCCATTCTGGTCAAAACACTTGCATGAAACAAATTTTGCATCAGGTGCAACCCCTATATCATCAGGAAAAGGTCCTAAACCATCGCCTCCGATTATTATTCCCATTGTAAAGGTTCCATGACCATTATCATCATAAGGAGATGCTTGATTATTCACTGCATCATACCAGTGACCTTCAAATTTCCCCTGCAATGCAGGATGGAATGCGTCAACACCTGTATCCATATGCCCTACAATAACATTTTTACCTGTATATCCCATCATCCAGCAGGAATCAGCCTTTACCCTTATGATATTCCATTCAGGAGTTAAAAATCTTTCAAAAGAATTTACATTTTCAAGTTTAATTTCAAAATCCTCAATTATGTATTCAACTTCATCAAATTTAGAAATTTCTTCAATCACATCCCTTGTTGTTTTTAAATAAATTCCATTAAATATCCAGTAACTTTTTAAATCATAAATTTTATCTTTGTTTTGATAAAGATAATTTAAAATTCTCCTTTGAGAATTTTCAGAAAAATTTTTTAAAAATTCAACATATTCTTTTGGTGAAAGATTTTTCAATTTATCAAAATCAGGCTTTTCTTTTAGATGAACAATAACACCTATTTTTTCATCATCACTTATATTTTTTAGAATTTCCTGAAGAGAAGGCATAACCTTATTTTCTCCCACCAATATTAACATCAATATAATCCATACCATTTTATCACTCCTTATTCAAAATTTAATTATATAGAAAATCAAAGTAAAAGTCAAGTATAATTTTAAAAGTTAAAAAGGAGGTAAAAAATGAGCATCCTTTTATCTTTAATAATTTCAGGGACATTTTCAATAGTTGCAATGGATCCTGAAACAGAAGAATTTGGGATAGGTGTTGCATCAAAAGTTTTAGATGTAGGTTATATTGTTCCATGGATTGAAGCAGAAGCAGGTGCTGTTGCAACACAGGCACTTGCAAATCCATATTTAGGGAAATGGGCAATTGAACTTTTAAAAGAAGGAAAAAATGCTGAGGAGGTTCTTAAAATAATTCTTGAAAAAGATACATCACCTGAGGACAGGCAAATTGGAATTGTTGACAGATATGGAAACTCCATATCATTCACAGGTAAAAATAATATTCAATGGGCAGGACATAAAAATGATAAATATGTTGCTATTCAGGGGAATATACTTAAAGGACCAGAGGTTATTGATACGATGTTTAAAGTTTTCAAAAATACAGAAGGATTACCACTTGCAGAAAGACTCCTCTTAGCACTTGAGGCAGGAGAGGCAGCAGGTGGTGATAGAAGGGGTAAACAATCAGCAGCCCTTTATGTGATAAGAAAAAGGGGAGGATATCAGGGAGCAAATGATAAACTTGTTGAATTAAAAGTTGTTGATAATCCCGAGCCTTTAAAAGAATTAAGGAGGGAATATGAATTATGGCAGTATGCATTCCTTTCTGTAAGTTATTTAAGGCTTGCGAAAGAGGAAAAAGATAAAGAAGAAATATTTTTAAAAAGGGCTTATTCACTTCTTAAAAAGGCTCTGGAAAGCAATTTAAATAATGCGGATGTTTATAATGAACTTGCATGGGAATTCGCTTTAATGAAAAAATATCCACAAGAAACAATTAAAGCAGCAAAAAGGGCACACGAGTTATCTCCTGATGACCCAAATATAATGGATACACTTGCAGAAGCCTATTATGCAGCAGGTATGTATAAGGAGGCTATTTTCTGGGAGAAAAAAGCACTTGAAAAAGAACCTGATAACAAGTTTTTTAAAAAACAACTTGAAAAATTCAAAAAAGCATTAAAATCTAAAAAATAATTTCTGGATAAATACTTAAAAATATTATTATTGAAAA
>JBDRZF010000074.1:0-6558 GCA_039803805.1 Caldifarciminota bacterium | reverse complement strand
TTTAATAAAGCCAAAAAAGATAAATAAAAAGCACTTTCTCCCCATTCTCCAATCTCTATCCCTTTTTGAAATTTTTTTATACTTCTTAAATCTCCTTTTATAAGATAAATTCTAAAAATTTCCCCTTTAATTTTTTTCTTAAAATTTTCTTCAACTCTTTCTAAGGAATTTAGATAATGTTCCTCGGCTTTTTTATAATTTTCAAGAGCGAACCATAGTATCCCTAAATCAAATTCAAAATATGGCGAACTATATTTTTTCCTTTTAAGAATTTGTTCACAAATCTTTGCAATCTCTTTTGCTTCTTTTATATTCAAAAGATGTATATGTGCTATTGCTTCAGAAACGAGTGTAGTCCATTTGAAAATTAATAAACATTCACTTGAACCAATTAATTTTTTTAATTTTTTTGCTTCTTTGATAATTTCCTTAAAATCACCTTTCCATTCCAGAGCTATTAAATAAAAGTTGCTTATCCTTAAAAGAGAATAATAAAGTTTATTTTTTCTCAAAATTTTCAAAATTTTTTTAATTCTTTTAATATAATCATTCAATTTTTCTTTGCCAAATAAGTAGACTGCTTTTTCAATCTTTCTATAAACATTTAAATACTTATCAGGAATTTTTAAAATCAGTTCATTCTTCGGTAAATAGGGAAGCTCATTTAAAATTTTTGTACACTTTATAAAATCACCTTTTTCAAAATATTTTTTTGCTATTTCATATTTTGCTTTTATCTCTTTTGTCCATTCATAACATTCTGTAAAATCATTAGTTATATTAATTTTTCTTATATTAACAAATCCATATCTTTTCCATATATTCCATATACACTTTACTGAAATTTTTATTCCTTCGTTTTCAAGAATTTCTTTAGCTTTTCTTATACTTATTGATGGTTTTCTTTCTTTTAATAAAACTATTTTCTTTTCAATATCTTCTTTTGTCCTGTTCCAAGCTATTTTATTATTTAATAAAAAAAAATCCTCTCCTTTTTCCTTATATAATTTAGTCCATTTATAAACACTTTTATAATTTACATTAAACATGGAGGCTATTTCCCTTAAAGATTTTCCATTCTCAAAATACTCTTTTATAGCCTTTAATTTAATCTCTGGGTTTATGTTGTACATAAGAGGAAACATTTTATAATATTTAGCTATAAAATTTCAAATAAAAGACAAAATTTGACAAATTCTTGTAAATCAAAGATTTTTTATAAAATAAAAATTATAATTTTGGGTATAATTTCAATTACTCTTTAAAAACACAAAAGGAGGCGAAAGTATGGGAATAAAAGTTAAAAGTGGTATAATAGGAGTACTCTGTGTGTTGTATCCCATTTTCCTCTTCTCCCAGCACGAAAATTGGGTTTACAGGTATAATGGACCCGGAAACGGAAATGATGAATGTCTTTCTGTAGTTTATGGGAACGATGGGAACATATATGGAGGCGGGAATCAGTGGATAGGTTCTTATTCAATATGGAATTGGTGTATTATTAGTTTAACATCCTCTGGCAATTTAAGATGGAATTATAATTTTGGTACTCCCGAAGGGGATTTCTTCTACTCTATGGTATATGGTTCAGATGGCAATATTTATGGAGTAGGCGCTTTATGGGACTATCCTGGTTTTACTATTTTGAGTCTCACAAATTCAGGAGCATATAGATGGTATTATGAGATCGGTGTGGGTGACGACAATATGGGGCATTATATTATTTTTGGTAGAGATAATAATATATATGCAGCAGGATTTATAGATGGTAATGATTGGATGCCTGATTTTGCGGTTGTAAGTGTGAATACAGGAGGGAATGAAAGGTGGGTATATAGGCATATCTTATCGGGATCCGAGCATGATTCTGCTGTTGCTCTTGCCCAGGATGAAGAATATAATATTTATGCAGCAGGGAAAATTCAACAAAAGCTTACAGTAATAAGTTTAACAAATACAGGGTCTGTGAGATGGATTTATCAACACAATACAAGTCAAATGGCTTATTCAATTGTTTATGGTTGTGATGGGAATTTATATGTTGCAGGGAATAATGTTATTTTGAGTTTAAACAAAAATACAGGACAAGTGATATGGCAGTATTTACTGAGTGGCAATTTTTATTCAATTATATATGGTTCTGATGGAAATTTGTATGCGGTCTCGGGGAATAAAATTATAAGTCTTACAAATTCAGGAACATATAGATGGACTTATACTCTTACAGGTGCAAGTTTTTCAAAAATCATTCAGGCACCAGATGGACATATATATGCTTGTGGTTCAATCTCAAATGATCTTTTGGTTACTAAAATAAATTCAGCCAATGGAACATTAATCTGGACATATACATACAATGGACCAGGGAATGGAAGCGATTATGCAACTTCAATTTGTTCAGATATGAATGGCAATATTTATGTAGGAGGGGCAAGCACAGGAACTGGAAATAATTTAGATTTTACAATCATATCTGTTTTGGATTTATATTTGGGTGAATATGAAGATTATCCTGTAAAAAGGAATAATCCAAAAGAGGAAATTTTTGCAGACATTGAATCTAATTTATTAAAGGATAAGATTTTTTTGAAGATAAATGCATTTTCAAAAGAAAATTTAAAAATAAGTATTTATGATATCTCAGGGAAAAATGTGTTTTTAAAGAGGTTACCTTATACTTCTTCCTGTGTAATTTCAGATGAATCTATTTCAAAACTTAAAGAGGGAATTTATTTCTTGAAAGTTGATTCAGGTAAAAAAGAAATAGGAAGGTTTAAATTGTTCAAAGGGAGAAATTAAAATGATAAGAAGTATAATTGTAATTATAGGTTTAATTTCTATGTTATATGCTCAAATTTTTACAGAAACTACATCATCAGCAGGAATTGATATTACAAAACCTGGCAATCCTGATGGACATAGTTGGGTAGATTTCAATAAAGATGGTTTTTATGATCTTTATTTAGGAACAAGAAATTATTTATATAAAAATAATGGTGATGGAACTTTTACAATAGTTCAAAACTCTGGTTTACCTACACAGGGTATAAGCAGTTCAACATTTGCGGATTTTGACAATGATGGTTATCCTGATTTACTTTTATTGCCCGGGTGGTTTCATTCTTCTTTCCCTGGTAAAGTTGCGCTTCTTTATAAAAATATAAATGGTGATAGTTTTACATTCTGGACAGATTTTCCAAAATCTCCGGGGGATTTAATATGTGCGTCTGCATGGGCAGATTATGATAAAGATGGTTTTCTTGATTTTTATCTTGCCAATTATGATAGTAGTCAATTTGGTGGGAAGCCTGATAGGTTATATAAAAACAATGGAGACGAGACTTTTACTGATGTAACAGGTACTGCTATTCCATTTGATACAAGATGTGGAAGGGGAGTTGAGTGGTGTGATTATGATAATGATGGTGATGCAGACATATATGTATCAAATTACCGATTGCAGCCAAATTTTCTTTATAGGAACAATGGAAATGGGACATTTACAGATGTGGCAGGTTCTGCAGGTGTTGCTGGCAGTTATCATTCTTATGGCTCTGCTTGGGGTGATTATGATAATGATGGAGATTTTGATTTGATTATGCCAAACATTCATGATTATCCAAGGCTTTATAGAAATAATGGTAATGGTACATTTACAGAGGTTACTTCTTCTGCGGGTCTTTATATTTATGGTGAATATTCAGCCGGGCTTTGGTTTGATTATGATAATGATGGTGACCTTGATCTTTATTTAATGCAATTTTATGATGGATGCTTTACAAAATTAATGAGAAATAATGGTAATGGAACATTTACAGATGTGACTTCTCAAGCAGGTGTTGGTGTGGAAGACTGCAATTCTGCTATTGTAGGTGATTTTAACAATGATGGATTTTTGGATTTATTTGTAAATTATAATCGTGATGGAACATATAGAGGACGTCCAAGGCTTTATAAAAACAATGGAGAAACCGGCTATCACTGGATTGAAATTGAAACTGAAGGGAGTGTAAGCAATAGGGATGGCATAGGCACAAGGATAGAGGTATTTACAGGTAGTTTAAAGCAGATAAGAGAGGTTATGGCAGGGGGAGAAGGTGGTTCCCAGCATATGAAAAGAGTTCATTTTGGACTTGGAAGTTATGTGGTAATTGATTCAATAGTTGTAAAATGGCCAAGCGGAGTAATTGACAAGATATACAACTTACCCGCTGATACAATTTTACATTTAGTTGAAGGTTCAACAAATTTAAAGGAGGTGGTTTTTGCAAAAAAAGCAATTAGGAAAATAAACATTTTTAGAAATAAAATCGAGATTAAAATATTTAATGAAAAGTTAATTACACCAGAAGTATCTCTTATAAATTCAATAGGAGAAAAAGTTAAAACAAGCAAGAAATGGGATAGTTTTAATTTATATATATATCCTATTAAAGAAAAGTTTAAAAGAGGAGTGTATTTTATTCAATTAAAAGATAGAAATTTTGAACTAAAAGAGAAGATATTTATATTTTAAATAAAAAGGAGGTGAAAAAAATGAAAGAAAAAATAAAAAACAAAAAATATGGTATACTTTTTCTCCCATTCCTAACTATAGTGATATTCTCTAATCTTCTTTTTTCTCTACAATTTGTAAATACCTATGGTGGCACAGGAGATGAAGTTGGATATTCAGTTTTATCAACAAATGATGGAGGTTATATAATTGCAGGTATTACAAATTCCTACGGAGCAGGAGAATATGATTTTTTGGTTTTGAAATTGACAAATAATGGAGAAATTGAGTGGGCTAAAACAATCGGTGGGAATAAAACTGAGGATCCGTGTTGGAATTTACAAATAATTCAAACCCAAGACGGAGGATATTTACTTGGTGGGCATACTTATAGTTGGGGAAATGCTACATATGGTGGTGCAATAGTCTCAAAGCTTGATCAAAATGGAAATCTTTTGTGGTCAAAAATTATTTCTGGTGGTGCTCTTGAAAACTTTGGAGGGATGATAGAAGTAAATGACGGATATATTATTATAGGAGAAACTTATGCTTATCCCGGTATGGGTTTTTTTATAATAAAACTTGATGATAATGGTAATTCCTTATGGCAAACACATATGAACATCCTCAGTTGGGAATTACCTTGGTTCGCCATTCCCACAAGAGACGGAGGATTTGCATTTGCAGGACTAATTTCTTCTTTCGGAAATTATTCAGATATGGTTATTGCAAAATTTGACAATAATGCAAATTTTGAATGGGCAAAAAGGTGGGGTACAAATGACAAGGATGAGGTTTATAGTATTTTTCAAACAGAGGATGGTGGATATATTTGTATAAGCGGGATAAGACTGTTAAATGGTCCTCAAGGATTTATAATCTCAAGGTTAGATCCTTCTGGAAATCATTTATGGTCAAAGGAGTTTGTAGGAATTCCGGTTCCCTATAGACCAAGATGTATAGAATCACCTATTGGTGGGTATCTAATTTCATGTAGAATTAATAATGAATTTGCCATAGTTAAACTGGATGCTAATGGTAACTTTTCATGGGCAAAATTATTTGGGTCTGGATTGGGCACAGGATTTGGAGTATCCCCTGATGGTGGTTTTCTTGTGACCGGTAAAATTGAGGGAGATGTTGGCCTTGTGAAATTTGATGAGAATGAATTAACATGCATGGGAAGAGATACAATTATTACATTAAACAATTTAGATTTTACAACATATTCTTTAACACCAACTTTTTCAAATTTAAATATAGTTTCTCAAGTTACACCTACTGTTACATCTCCAAGCATTTCATACTCAATAAAATGCAGTGTTGGAGGAGAAGAAGATTATTATCAACCAAAGAAAGAAAAAGCAAGTTTTGATAAACCTGTTCTTTTAAGCATGCCTACATTTATAAATAACAAAATATTTATAAGGTTTTCAAAATTTTCAAAAGAGAAAATGAAAATAATTTTACTTGATACTTCAGGTAAGGAAATACTTTCAAAATCTTATCCTTTTACTTATTCAGTTGAAATTGAAGGAAAGGAGCTTCTTAAATTAGCAAAAGGTGTTTACTTCTTAAAAATTTATTCAGGCAAAAAACAAATTGGAGAGTTTAAACTTTTGAAATAGTATGAAAGAGAGAGAAGAAATCAAAGTTCGTGTAATAGAAAACAAAAGCAGTATAAATATCGAATTAACAATTTTGAGAAGACAATGGATTAACCTTTCTATATACGATGTAGACAGAAATATAATAAAGACAATTTTTTCTGGAGAAATAGAAAGAGGGAATCATAATTTTGTGTGGGATAAAACGGATAATGAGAATAAAAATGTGCAAAAAGGTGTATACTTTGTTGGAATCCGAAGAGAAGGAGAACCAAAAATAGACTTTGAGAGTCTAATATTTATCTAAAATCATCATCTCTCAGATACCCCCTTTCCCCCCTTGTTATGACGGTTGCGTATGGGGGAATTTGGCTTGGACTGGCGATGGTCTTCTCGGTGCGGTTTCGTCAGCCAGCGACGGCGGCTTTAGCTGCTATCAGCGTGTGGCTCTTCTTC
>JBDRZF010000073.1:0-6582 GCA_039803805.1 Caldifarciminota bacterium | reverse complement strand
TTTGCATAGCCATCTGTTATAACAAGTATTTTTTTAAAATCATTTTGAATCGCATGTTTTGCAATTGAATCAAAATCTGTCCCATAGGTTGTCTTTATTTTTCCTTCTTTCAAATCTCTTAATGTAATCTCATATACTTTATTTGAAAATATATAAATTGGCTCTAAAATAACATCTTTTAAAAAATAACATATTTCGTAAACAAAGGACCAGTATTCTTTTGTGGAACCTGAAACATCTATGTAAATTTTTGGTCTTTTATAAGAAGGCACTCTCTGAATTAAAATCTTAGAAAAAAAGAAAGGATAAATGCCTCTACAGATAAAAAGTGTTTCTCTTCTTGAAGGAAATGGAATAACACTTCTTGATTTATTCATTTCATAAACAAGGTAAAATTTATCATCTTTTGTAATTGCCTCTTTTATTGCTTCTTTAAAAATATGAATTGTTTCATTCTTAATATTTTTTCCATCTATTATTTTGACCTTTTCAAATTTTTCTTCCTCATTTTTACCTCCCTTATGGGATTTTCTCAAATAATCCTTCAAAAAATCAGGTATTTTTGATTCTATCTTTTTTATTTCATCAATGAATCTTATTTTATATAAATTTTCAAAATTTTTCAAATACTTTTTTATGAAATTTATGAAATTATGAATATCTTCATTATCCTTATAAAGAAAATTTTTTATGTAATAGGCAACTTGGCGGTATTTAAAAACTTTTTTCTTTTTAAGGAAAAAATTTAAATTGTTTATTATTTTTCCATCTTTTATAACCTTATAGGGATTTAAAAATACTCTAATTGAAAATGGTAAATTTTTATAAAACTTTTTGAGAAATTCTGGCTCTTTTAAGAAAAGTTTTTTTGCTATAAAGTAATTAACGATTGAATCAAATATAAAATTCATAAAAATTTTCCCATTCTTTTCTTTTTCAATGTAATATTTTCCAACATAAAATTGAGATAAAAGGGCATGAAGATATTCATGAAGCAAAACAAAATAAAGGTCGTCTTTTTTCTTTAAATATCTTTCTTTAAACTTCTTCCCAATTTTTATAGAGTAAAAACCATTTGAATTGGAAATTAAAGCAGTTTTAACATTCTCATCCTCTGTTATCTCAACCTGAGAAAAAATTAATCTCAAAATTTTTAAACCGAGCCCTGTTAAATTTTCTCTCATAATCCTGCAATCATTAAAAATTCTGTATTTTGTTTAACAGATGGGTGAAAATAAACAAGTGGAAAATTTTCCAAACTTTTCTCTTTTTTTAATAAGTAATTAAAAGCATAGATTATCCTCTCATCATCTATAACCTTTATTTTTTTGAAGTTTATTGGCACTCTTGAATCAAAGGCAAAAATAACTTTTGAATTAAAGGGATTTTTAATTGTTTTATGATTTATTTTATTTTTTATCTCTTTTTTGAAAGGAATAAAGCATTCAAAATTTAAGAAATTGTATCCAACGAGATATTCAAAATCTGATTTTCTGTTTATCTTTCCATCTTTATCAAACTTCTTTATAATTTCAGGAGATAGATTTCTTAAAATTCTAAAACGATTGGCATCGTAATGAATAACACTTAAATTCCTCTTATAATGAAAGGGATTATCCCTTTTTAGTATCCTTTTTATTTTTCTTCCTCTTCTCCACATAAAAGAAGGAATATAAGGAATATCCAGTCTCTCTGGAGGAATATATGGGAAAAGTAAAAATTCCACTCTCGGAATTTTATAATTTTTAAACTTGATAAATTTCTCCCTGTAAATTAGGAAAATATTTTCCCTGTCCAAGGGATAAGTAAAGATAAGATTCCCTTTATAATTTATAAAGGGATATTTTCCCTCTATGGAAAAATATTCTTCTTCTGGAAAGTATTTTATAAAGTTTAATGTTTTTTTCTTAACAGCAATTTCTATTCCTTTTTCCTTTGAACCAGTATTTTTTATCAAGTTATCTATTTCTTTATTTCCGTCCACATAGTGTTCACATAAAAAAGAAACTACCTTGGGTAAAGAAGAGGTAAATATAACACCTTTTATTTCTTTTATTTCACCATTTATTTTTATGCGAAATTTTCCTATATAAGAGTGAATATCTTCACAGGAAAATAAGGAATCAAAGGGTAAATTTTCCCGATAATAAAAAATGACTTCTTCCACATTACACATTCCATAATTTACTACATCTTTTAACGGAACTTCCAGTTCACAAATTTCGTAGAGTTTAACATCCTTTTTATCTAACAATTTTGAAAGACCGGTTATTTTCATTTTTCCCTCCCGTTCATTTTTTCAATCAAATCTTTATATTCATAAAAAATCTCTTTAATATCTTCGCTCTCATTATAAAAATCTCTTGAATGGATACCTTCATAAATCAAAAATTTTAAAGCAAGGGAGTCGGATTTTTTATTCAAATCTGGTGGAAAAGGAGAATCAAAAAGTTCAAAGATTGCTAAAGGTGAGGCTTCTTCAAAGAATCTTTCTGCAAATATTCTCAGACATTTTGAAAGGAAACTTTTTGAAACTTTTTCATTGCCTGTAAATACTTTTTTAAGAAAAGAATAAAGGGAAACATTTTTCTTTATCTTTTTATCAATTTCAACCTCCTGTGAATATTCATCACATAATTTTGAAAGAATCTTTTCATAATCAATCTCTTTTTCTATTTCTTTTTCTTTAAAAGAATCAAAAATTTTTGTTATTTCATTATGAATTAAAGAAAAATTTTCATTTTCAAATTTTTGACCTGTTACTTTGAAAGGAAGGGAAAGAAGAAAGGTCTTATAAAATATACTGAATAAATTATCCTTTTTAAATATACCTTTTGCCATTTTTACTGAGATTACAGAAATTATATTTCTTCTAATCATTCCTGCTCTTCTTCCATCTATTTCAATTTCCTCTTTTTTTAATTCTTCAATTAAACTGCAAATATAATTTGTAATAACATTGTCATATTTCTGAATAACTTTTTGAAAATTTAACTTTGCCTTACCAATAAAAGTTCTTAAATCAAAAAATCTTTTATTTTTCTTATTTTCTATCATGGGGGCATCCTCTTCTGAAATTGCCCTTATCACCCTTTTTACATTTTTTTCATTCATTGATATTAACGGAGGAATTTCTATGAATAAAGAGAACCTCCCTGCAAGTGCTTTATCAAGATAATTTGTTCCAAGATAATTTTTTGGTGGATTCATTGCACCAAATATATATTTTAGATTGGTTAATTTTTTACCCATTAATTTTCTCTCTCTTATTATTTCAAGCCATTTATTCTGCATTGTGGGTTCTGCTCTTGAGATTTCATCTATTAATATAAATTCTTTATCCCATATAGAGATATCTGTGATTGCATATTCCACTTTTCCTTCTTTAAAACTATCAGGATTTGGAAAACCAATAATATCCTCAAAAAGGGCTTTTGATGCATCATAAGAATGAAATTTAAGTTTTAATGCTTCTGCAAGCCTTCTTGAAAGCAAAGTCTTGGCACTCCCTATTTCTCCAATTAAAAGGATAGGGTCACCTGTTACAAGGCTTGCAAGGATAAAATCCTCTACCTCATCCATTCCATATATACCTAACTTTTCCAGCATATTATACCTCCTTTTTGTTCAGTTAAATATTAATTTTTAAAAATGACAATTTTTGACACTTGATTATTCTAAAAAAATTTTTGTATAATTAAAATATAAAATGAGACTTAAAATCTTAATGGGTGAAGAAGAAAAATGGTATAAGTTTCCATGGGGATATCCATATCATGTTTCCTCTTTAATTTATAACCTTTTACATAAAGTTGAACCTGAATTTAGTTTTCTTTTGCATACATTTGGATTCCAGAGAGGGAATAAAAGATTTAAAATTTTCACTTTTTCTCCTTTATTACCTAAAAAATTTGTGGGTAAAGAAGATTCCTGTTATCTTCTGGCTCCATTTACCTTATATTTTTCAACACCAATTGAGGAAATAATTGAAAAAATAGTTAAAGCAATAAAAAAGGAAGGAAAGGTAACCCTTCTTGGATATATTTTACCAATTATAAAAATTAAGTAAATCCCGGTTTATATTGATAAAGAGGTTATAACATTAAGGACACTTTCTCCTTTAACGATTTCAAGGAAAATAAAAATAAAAGATAAAATAACTTCTCTCTATTTAACTCCTGAAAATGAAGATTTTATTCCAAGAATTAAAGAAAATTTAATTGAAAAATTTTCAATATTTTACGATGTGCAAAAGGATGAAATTGAATTAGAAATTGAACCAATTTCTTATCATGTTAAACTTGTAGAAATTAAAAATATAAAGGTTAAAGGAGTGATGATGGAATTTAAGGTAAGGGCATCTTTAAAGGAAATTATAAAATTTGGATACGAAGCGGGTTTTGGAGAGAAAACTTCAATGGGTTTTGGTTTTGTTGAAGAGTGTTGAAAAATTGGTTTTAAAAATAATATAATAAAATTATTATGAAAGATTTTTTATTTGATGAAATTTTTGAAGAAATGAGAAGCACTTTAAAAGAATTTTTTTCCTATAGAGATGTGGAAACTGTAAGACCTCC
Source organism: Caldifarciminota bacterium (assembly GCA_039803805.1). Classification (GTDB taxonomy): domain Bacteria; phylum Hydrothermota; class Hydrothermia; order Hydrothermales; family Hydrothermaceae; genus JBDRZD01. The sequence continues at coordinate 2,005 of JBDRZF010000073.1, read as the reverse complement.
TGCAAATATAAAAGAAACAAAAAATAAATTCATAATAGAAATTCTTTTGCCGGGTGTTAAAAAAGAAGATATAAGAATAAAAATAGAAGAAGATAATGTGCTTACAGTTGAAGGGGAAGCACATTTAGAAGAGGAAGAAATTGTTTGTTATCACAGGCTTGAATGGTCTTTAAAGAAGTTTAGAATAAGATTTGAACTTGGTCCTATGGTTGAATTTTCCCAAATTGCATCAATTTTAAAGGATGGAATTTTAAAAATAATAATCCCTAAAAAAGAAAAAAAGGAAATTGAACTTGTTATTGAATAAATATGGAAGGAATTAAAATACCAAAAACATTGAATATATTGCCTGTAAAAGGAGGGGTGATATTCCCGAATATGACAATCCCTCTTCTTGTAAAGGAGAAGAATATACAGGAACTTATTGATGACGCCCTTAAGAAAGAGAAAATGGTTCTTACAATCACCCAGAGGGATGAAAGTATTGAAAATCCTAAATTTAAGGATTTGTATACAGTAGGTACTGTTTCTTTGATCCTGAAAATGATGAGGGTTCCTGATGGGACAATGAGACTCATAATCCAAGGAATTAAAAGAGCAAGAATTAAAAAAGAATTAAAAGAAGAACCTTTTCTTGTGGCGGAAATTGAAGAACTTGAAGATATAATTAAAACTAAAAATGAAAAGGAAATTGAAGCATTAAAGACAAATGTTTTAAATCTTTTAAAAGAAATAGTTCAAAATATTCCTTATATTCCTGAGGATTTCCTTCTTATAGCCCTTAATATACCTGAGGCAGGTAAACTTGCTGATTTTGTTGCTGGTTATATGCAATTTCCTGTTGAAGAAAAACAGAAAGTTTTGGAAACACTTGATGTTATTGAAAGACTCCGAAGTGTATTAAAACTATTGGCACAGGAAAAAGAATTGATATCTCTTTCTCAAAAAATAAGAGAGGAAATAAGTGAAAAGATTGATAAAGAGCAAAGGGAATATTATTTGAGACAGCAATTAAAGGCAATACAGAAAGAACTTGGAGAAATTGATGAAAAAACAAAAGAAGTTGAAGAATTGAGGAAAAAAATAGAAGAGGCAAAAATGCCAAAAGAAGTTCAAGAAGTTGCATTAAAAGAACTTTCTAAACTTGAAAGAATACCACCTGGTATGCCGGAGTATACAGTGGTGAGGAATTATCTTGACTGGCTTATTGAACTTCCTTGGTCAATAGAAACAGAAGATAATCTTGATTTGAAAAGAGCAAGAAAAATACTGGATGAGGACCATTTTAATCTTGAAAGGGTAAAGGAAAGAATATTAGAATTTCTTGCAGTTAGAATTTTGAAAAAGGGGGATGTAAAAGGACCTATTCTTTGTTTTGTTGGTCCACCTGGTGTTGGTAAAACTTCCTTGGGTAAATCAATTGCAAGAGCACTTGGAAGAAAATTTGTGAGGATGTCGCTTGGAGGAATAAGGGATGAAGCAGAGATAAGGGGGCACAGAAGAACATATGTTGGAGCACTTCCCGGAAGAATAATTCAGGGAATAAGGCAGGCAAAAAGTAAAAACCCTGTATTTATGCTTGATGAAATAGATAAAATTGGAATTGATTTTAGAGGGGACCCATCCTCTGCCCTTTTAGAAGTTCTTGACCCTGAACAAAATTATTCATTTTCAGACCACTACCTTGAAGTTCCTTTTGACTTATCAAAAGTATTTTTCATTGCCACTGCAAATACCACATATACAATACCACCTCCACTTTTAGATAGAATGGAAATCATAGAAATTCCTGGATATATAGAATACGAAAAAATAGAGATTGCAAAAAAATATTTAATACCAAGACAAATTGAAGCAAATGGACTTTTAGGTTATGAAATTATATTTGAAGAAGAAGCAATAAAGAAAATTATAAGGGAATATACAAGAGAAGCAGGATTAAGAAATGTTGAAAGGAAAATCGGAACGATTTTAAGGAAAATTGCCGTTGAAATTGCTGAAGGTA
>JBDRZF010000072.1:0-6603 GCA_039803805.1 Caldifarciminota bacterium | reverse complement strand
TAAAATTATGCCGAGGTCACTTAAGAAAGGACCTTTTGTAGATGAAAAACTTTTAGAGAAAATAAAAGAAGCAAAAGAGAAAGGTGATAAAAGGGTTATTAAGACTTATTCAAGAAGGAGCACGATAATACCAGAGATGGTTGGTTTAACAATTGCGGTTCATAATGGTAAGCAATTTATACCTGTTTATATAACAGAGGCAATGGTTGGGCATAAATTAGGAGAATTTGCACCTACAAGGACATATAGAGGACATAAGGATGTAAAAAAACAGGTAAAAACAAAACTGGAAGGATAATGGTGGAAGGAATTGCAAGGATAAAATATTTAAGGATATCTGCTAAAAAGGCAAAATTAATAATGGATTTGATAAGGGGAAAAAATGTAATAGAAGCAGAAAGGATTCTTCTTCTAACCCCTAAAAAAGCAGCAAGACTTGCTTATAAAGCGCTTAAATCAGCACTTGATTCCTATGAGAAAAAAGCAAAGGAAAATGCGCTACCAAAGGAAAGACTGTATGTTAAGGTTGCAAAGGCAGATAAAGGTCCTGAATGGTGGCTTTTAAGACCGGGATTTAGAGGAGTTCCTGCATTTGCAAGGAGAAAAACAAGTCATTTTACAATAATTATTGGGGAGAGGGAATAATGGGGCAAAAAGTTCATCCATATGGTTTTAGGCTTGGTATAATAAAAGACTGGAAAGCACACTGGTTTGCAGAAAAGAAAAAATATGCTGAATATCTTGAACAGGATATGAAGATAAGGCAATATCTTAAAGCCCGTTTTAAAGATGCCGCAGTTTCTGATATAATAATAGATAGGGTTCCTGATAAAGTTATTGTAACTATAAAGACTGCAAGACCTGGTGTAATTATTGGAAGGAAAGGGCAAGAGATTGAAATGGTTAGAAAGGAACTTGAAAAGATTACAGGCTGTAAGAATATTCAGGTAGTGGTGAATGAAATAAGGATACCTGAACTTGATGCAACCTTAGTTGCTGAGAGCATAGCCCAGAAAATAGAACAAAGAGTTTCTCATAGAAGAGCAATGAAGAGGGCTGTATCTCTTGCAATGAGAATGGGTGCCAAGGGAATTAAAATTCAAGCAAAAGGGAGACTCGGTGGTGCTGAAATGGCAAGAAAGGAATGGTATCTTGTTGGAAGGGTCCCACTTCAAACAATAAGAAGTGATATAGATTATGGTGAAGCAACTGCTTTTACAAAATATGGAACTGTGGGAGTAAAAGTCTGGATATATAAAGGCGATGTATTAATTAAAGAAAAAGAGGAAGAATAATGTTACAGCCTAAAAGGCTAAAATATAGAAAACAACACAGAGGAAGAAGAAAAGGTAAAGCAACTGCAGGTTATTACCTTGCTTTTGGTGAGTATGGACTCAAGGCTTTAGAACCAGCATGGATTAAAGCAAATCAAATAGAGGCGGCAAGAGTTACGATAGTAAGGCAACTCAGAAAAGGTGGCAGACTGTGGGTAAGAATTTTCCCTGATAAACCTGTTACAAAAAAGCCTGCTGAAACAAGAATGGGAAAAGGTAAAGGAAATGTTGATCATTGGGTTGCAGTGGTAAAGCCCGGTAGAATTTTGTTTGAAATTGCAGGTGTTAAAGAAGAAGAAGCAAGAGAGAATATAAGACTTGCTTCTTTTAAATTGCCAATCAAAACAAGATTTGTATCAAGGGAGGATGGCGGAGTATGAAGCCTCATGAAATAAGGGAGATGTCAATTGAGGAAATTGAAAGATATCTAAAAGAACTTAAGGATAAATATTTTGATTTAAGAATGCAAAAAGTTATTGGTTCTCTCACAAATCCAATGGAAATTAGAAAAACAAAAAGGGAAATAGCAAGAGTTTTAACAATTTTAAATGAGAAAAAAAGAAAAATAGCCTCTGAAAAGTCTTCAAAAAAATAATTTAATTCCAAATAATGACACAAATTGAATTTGCAAGAAAAGGTATTATTACAGAGGTAATGGAAAAAATAGCAAAAGATGAAAATGTTAGTCCAGAATTTATAAGAGAAAAAGTTTCTGAAGGGGAAATAGTTATTCCTTTTAATCCAAATCATAAATCTCTTAAAAAACCGTGTGGTATAGGGAGTGGTTTGAGAACAAAAATAAATGCAAATATAGGAACTTCCTTTGATTATGTTAATATTGATGAAGAAATTGAAAAACTAAAAGTTGCAATAGAGTATGGTGCTGATACAGTTATGGATTTGTCAACAGGTGGCGATTTAAAAAAAATAAGGGAAAAAATAATTGAAAATTCGATAATTCCTGTGGGAACAGTCCCAATTTATGAAGCAGAGATAAGAGCGGCACAAGAAAAAGGAAGCATTTTTGAGATGACGCCTTCTTTACTTTTTGAAGTGATAGAAGAGCACGGTAAATCGGGTGTGGATTTTATTACTGTTCATGTTGGAATTACTCTTGAAAGTTTGAAAAGATTGAAGAATCAAAAAAGGATAACAGGAATTGTTTCAAGGGGAGGTGGACTTTTGGCAGTCTGGATGATGCATAATAAAAAAGAAAATCCTTTGTATGAAAAATTTGATGAACTTCTGGATATAGCAAGAGAATATGATATGACTTTAAGTCTTGGTGATGGTCTAAGACCGGGTAGTATTATTGATGCAACTGATAGAGCCCAGATAGAGGAATTAATTTTGCTTGGTGAACTTGTTGAAAGAGCAAGAAGCAAAGGGGTTCAGGTAATGGTTGAAGGACCAGGGCATATTCCGATAAATGAAATTAAAATGAATGTTGAAATGGAAAAAAAATTCTGTAAAAATGCACCATTTTATGTTCTTGGTCCGCTTCCCTGTGATACAGGTGCCGGCTTTGACCATATTGTTGGTGCAATAGGTGGTGCACTTGCTGCAAGTTATGGAGTTGATTTTTTATGTTATGTAACTCCTTCAGAACATTTAGGATTACCAAAGGTAGAAGATGTTAAACATGGTGTTATTGCATCAAAAATTGCTGCTCACATAGGTGACCTTGCAAAGGGTATAAAATCTGCCTGGGAAATGAATAAAAAACTTTCAGAAGCAAGATATAAACTTAAATGGGAAGAGGAATTTAAATATATGCTTTTCCCGGAAGAGGCAAAAAAGATATTTGAAGAAAGAAAATCAGAAACAAAGGCTTGCTCAATGTGTGGTCCTTTTTGTCCGATGAATCTTTTTGAAGAATATATAAAAGAAAGAATTTGAATTAAGGAGGATTAAATGGAAGTAAAGATTCCTGAATATAAAATTTTAGAGAAAATAAAGGTAAAAAAAGAAGAAAGTGCTCTTATAATTATTGATATGCAGAATGATTTTGCAAAACCTTCAGGTAAACTTTTTGTTCTTGATACACAAAAAACAATCCCTTTTATTAAAAAAATTCTGGATAAAGCAAGAGAAAATAAAATAAAAATATTCTTTACTCAGGACTGGCATACAAAATATGACCCTGAATTTAAGATATGGGGAGAACATGCAGTTGCAGGAACTTATGGAGCAGAAATAATTGAGGAACTTAAACCTTTAGAAGATGAATTTTTAATTAAAAAATTGAGATATGATGCATTTTTTGGCACACCTTTGGATATTTATTTAAGAGCCTTTAATATAAAAACTCTTATAGTTTGTGGTACAGTAGCAAACATATGTGTTTTACATACCGTAGGGACAGCCTGTTTACTTGGATACGATGTTATTCTTCCAGTTGACGCAATTTCTGCTATAACAGAATTTGATTATCATTTCACATTAAGACAGGTTGATTTTCTTTATAAAGGCAAACTTGTAAAAAGTGAGGGAATTGAAATAGAGTGAAAGTGCCAAGAGTACTTGTGATAGCAGGGTCCGATTCAGGTGGAGGAGCAGGGATTCAGGCAGATATAAAAACCCTTAATTCTATTGGTGTATTTGGAATGACAGCAATTACTTCATTAACAGCACAGAATACCAAAGGCGTTTTTGAAATTTTTGACCTTCCCGCTTCTTTTATAAAAAAACAGATTGAAGTTGTAATTGAGGATATAGGTGTTGATGCCATAAAAATAGGGATGCTCTCAAATAAAGATATAATAGAAGCAGTAATTGAGGAGATAAGAAGATACGGGATTGAAAATATTATTCTGGATCCTGTAATGAAATCCCAGACAGGTTATGATTTAATAAAAGAGGACGCAAAAAAAATTTTAATGGAGAAATTATTGCCCCTTTCTTTAATTGTTACTCCGAATAGATTTGAAGCAGAGGAAATTTCTGGTTTAAAAATTGAAAATAAAAAAGATATTAAAGAGGCAATTTTAAAAATAAAAGAAAAAGGGGCAAAATGGGTTTTAATAAAAGGTGGACATTTTGAAGGAAAATATGCTATTGATTATTTATCTGATGGAAAAAATATATACGAAATAAAGGCAAAAAGAATTAATACAAATAATACTCATGGTTCAGGATGCACTTATGCATCAGCAATTGCAGGATATATTGCAAAAGGTTTTGATATATTAAGTGCCGTAAAAAAAGCAAAAAGATTTGTATATGGTGCAATAAAGAATTCCCTTCAAATAGGGAAGGGGAAAGGACCTGTCAATCATTTCTGGAAAATAAAGGAAGGAGGTTAAAATGATATTTGCAAAAAAAGGAGAAAGTGAAGTTACAAAGGCGATAGTTGAAAGTTTTCTCTCAATGTTTAAAGAATCTATAAAGTCTCAAGTTATAATAATTGGTGGAGGACCAGCAGGACTTACCTGTGCAAGGGAACTTGCAAAAAATAAAATAAATGTTCTTGTAATTGAAAGGAATAATTATCTTGGTGGAGGTTTTTGGATTGGTGGATATTTTATGAATAAAGTTACATTCAGGGCACCCTCAAATGAATATCTTGATGAAATAGGTGTAAAATATGAAAAGGTAGAGGAGGGACTTTTTGTTTCTGATGGTGCTCAGGCATGTTCAAAACTTATAGCAGCCGCATCTGATGCAGGTGCAAAATTTTTGCAACTTACAGATTTTGAGGATGTTATAATAAGAGAAAAGGATGGAAAAGCAAAAGTTGCAGGTGTTGTTGTAAACTGGTCAGGAGTGAAAGGACTTCCAAGACAGATTACCTGTGTTGATCCAGTTGGTCTTGAGTCAGAATTCGTGGTTGATGCATCAGGGCATGAAGCCCATGTTGTAAAAGCACTTGAAAAAAGGGGATATATAAAAACAAAAGGGATGGGAGCAATGTGGGTTGAGGCATCAGAGGATGCGGTTGTTGAACATACAGGAGAGGTATTTCCTGGACTCATCGTTGCAGGAATGGCAGTTTCAGAAACTTTTGGACTTCCAAGAATGGGACCAACTTTTGGGGCAATGCTTTTATCAGGTAAAAGAGCAGCAGAAATCATTTTAAGTAAAATTAAATATTGAAATTAATTATATCAGGACCTGATTTTGAAGATATAAATTATAATGAAATTATAAATTTTGTTAAAAAATTTAATTTTGATGCTCAAAAAGAAGAAGATTTTCTTTTAAAATTTTCTCAATATGATTTTTTACCGGAAAAATTTGCAAAAATCAGAGTTTTAGATCCTTATAAAAAGGAATTGAATGAAAAGCCTCTAGAATTAGAAATAGAGTATGAAAGAACAAATTTAAAAAGAAAAAATAGAAAAAGAGGAATTATATACAGCGGCAATCACTTTGTTAAAATTCTTAAGGAATTACTTAAAAAAAGACTTGATTTAAAAAAAGAATGGGTAATCTATTTTTCTGATCAACTTTTAAGCACTTTTGAGGATAGATGGCATATAAGGGTTATAATTTTTGGTATTCCAGTAGTTATTTCTGTGCCTGGAATTGTATATGGTCCTGCAAGGGATAGAGAATATTATTTAGCAAGAGAAATAGGCTTTAATTTAAATTGCGATTATATAAAAGAAAAAGATGAAAGAAAGACAGATGTGTTAAAAGGTTATATTTTGCAGGCTATTTATTTTTATAAATGTCTTTATGAAAATAAGGAATTCAAATTTTGCGAAGATAAAAATTGTTCTATTTATAATTCTCATTGGCAGAGAGAAGTTTTAAATGCACAGTTAAAGCAAAATCTATGTGAAAAACATTTAAAAGAGTTTTTTTAAATGAAAAAATTAGGTCCTTTATATGGAATAGCAGGAACGGATATTGTAAAGGATAATTTTTTTTATAAAATTGAAAGAGCAATTTTAGGTGGTCTAAATGTATTTCAGTTAAGGGAGAAAGGCAAGAATAAAAAAGAAATAATTTCTATTGCCAAAGAAGTTAAAAAAATATGTGATGCTTATAATTGTGTTTTTATAATAAATGATGACCCTTATATTGCAAAGGAGGTAGATGCTGATGGTGTGCATCTTGGTAAATATGATATTGAAATAGAAAAAGCAAGGGAAATTGTTGGTAAAAATAAAATAATAGGTATATCCTGTTATGATAGTCTTGAAAGAGCAATTGAGGCAGAAAGAAAAGGTGCAGATTATGTTTCTTTTTCCTCTCCTTTCCCTTCTCCAACAAAACCTTTAAAACCTTTAACAAATTGGAAAAGAGTAGAGGAAGCAGTAAA
>JBDRZF010000071.1:0-6611 GCA_039803805.1 Caldifarciminota bacterium | reverse complement strand
TGAATGAAAATTTTGAAATTAAACCATATTTTATCCTTTATAGAATTTTTGATATAAAAATTTATTATTTAGAATTTTCTGATAAAAATTTAGTTGAAGAAAGAAAAACAAATTTGAGGATTCCCTATGTTGAATTAAGGGTTGGGGATTATAAAAATGATGGAGTTAATACAAAAATTTTAACAGATTTTTTAGAGGATGAGGATTTTAAGAATTTCCTGTACCCCAAATTGCCCCTTGAAGATGATGAACATGGAATAAGGGATGTATTCTGGAAAATTACTGATTTTGCCTATAAAATAAGTGTGAGGAATTTTTATGAGAAAGAAAAAAAGGGAGCAGTTTTTCTTGAAGAAGATACTTCTTATTCTTTTTCAAAGGAAATTCCAAATAAATATATAGAAAAGAGAAAGGAAAAAATAAATTATGAGGAAATAAGAAATAAGTTTTTTGAGTTTAATAAAAAGATTAAAAAGGAAGAATTTATATACAATTTAAAAACTTATTTTTACTCTATTAATATGGGAAGAATAATTTTGAACACTGAAGGGACTGAAATTGAGGACAATAGAATTTATTTTCTTTTAAAGGTTGAAGTTTCAGCATTTGATGAGGAAGGTAAATATTATAAAAATTCAAGAGAATTTTTTGGTTATAAAATAGGTGAAATTTTAAATGAAAATATTTTAAGAGAAATAAAAATTTTTATAGATGATTTTAAAGAATATGTTAATGCTAAGGAAATAAAAGAGTATAATGGAGATATAGTTTTAAGAGGGATTTCTTCATCAAAATTTATTTTAAATCTTATAAAAAATAGATTTCTTTTAAATAAAGAGAATTGTGAAATTTTAAAAGATTTTTTTGATAAAATTGGTAATAAAATAACTGGTGATATAAAAATTTATGATAAACCGGATATAAAATATTTTAATGGATATCCTCTTTCAGGACATTTAATTTATGATGATGAAGGAGTAAAATCAAAAGAGGTTATTCTTATTGAAGATGGAATTTTAAAAAATTTTCTTTTAAAAAGGGAGCCAGTGTTTAATTTTAAAAATTCAAATGGACATGCAAGGGCAGGAATTTATTCAACCCCTTTCCCTTTTATAACAAATTTATTTGTTGATGGTAAAATTTATGAGATTGAAAACGATAGCATACTTATAATAGAGGATATAGAATTTAAATCACCACTTTCCTTTGAAATTAAAAAGGGATTTTTATCTTACAAAAATGGTATTAAGAAAGAGATTAAGAATTTAATTGTTTCTTTTTCTTCCTTTGATGAAATGCTTGCAAAGATTAAAGGTGTATGCGGTTCTTTAAAATCTTATAATTTTTATGAAGATAATCCATATATGCCTTTCTCTATTAATTCCTATGATTTAATTTTAAAGGATGTGTATTCAAAGAGGTTTTTTAAAAAGAAGATAAGAAGTGATTAACAATAAAGAGATAAGAAATGACATTGAAATTTTTCTTGATTTTTTAGAAAAAAAATTACCTGAAAAGAAAATTTATGTTGAAAAGTTTAAAAAATATCATGAAAAGATAATAAAAGAAAATGAAAAGATGAGCCTTGTTTCAAAAAAAGATATTTATTCAGTTGCAAGGAAACATTTTTTAGATTCAGTTTTGATTTCAAATTTCATAGAAGAAAAGGAAATAAGTGATATAGGTTCTGGTGCAGGTTTCCCTGGTATTATAATTTCTATATTAAATCCTGATAAAAAAGTTTATCTTATAGAAAGAAATCTAAAAAAGAGCATTTTTTTAAAAGAGGTGAAAATTATTTTGTCTCTTGAAAATGTTAAAGTGATAAGGGAAGATATTTTAAATATACAAGAAATTCCAGGGGATGCCTTTGTTTCAAGAGCAGCAAATTATAAAAAGATATTGAAAATTTTAAAGGATAAAAATATTAAAGATAAAAATTTTTATGCTGTTTTACCCTTTAAAGAAAATATAAAGGAAAAATTTTATATAATAGAAAATCCTTTAACAAAAGAAAACTTTAAGTTGTTAAAAATTAAGATTTAATATCCTAAGAGTCCTATAAGTGCTCCTGTCATCAAAACAATTAAAAGTGTGATAAGCGAAAAGGCAATACCTACTATTAAAGTAATTCCTGCTATTATAAAGTAAAGTCTTATTTTTGAAATTGCTTCAAGGAATTTATTTTCATCCTTTGATAAAAAAGCAGAGGATGCGAGATTTCCTGCTTGATAAAGAACAACTCCCATCCATATTGGAAGCCATGCAATAATTATTCCTAAAATGGATAATGCAGTTAGAGCACCTGCTATGATTGATAGAATACCTATGAATTTCATCCATCCACTTGCCTTATTGAGTTCCTCAAATATTTTTTCATTCATAAAGCCTCCTAAATTTCAAAATTTATATTTTTATCACCCTTTTTAATGAATGCAACGGGCATTGTTTCTGTATTTTTATAAAAGCCGAATTCACAGTTTATTGTTATACCAATAACTCCTGCAAGCCCTTTTGTATTTTTTTCAAGTTCTTCTATACCAATTCTACATGCCTCACTTATATCCTTTCCTTCAATTACCTTATCACATATAAATTTTGCAAGAACAACCCTCATTATTGACTCACCAAACCCTGTTGCAGAAACTGCACAAATACTATTAGCATAGGTTCCGCACCCGATACATGGAGTATCACCAATTCTTCCTTTCATTTTTAAAAATATTCCACCTGTTGAAGTTCCTGCAACGATTATTCCATCTTTATCAACTGCGCAGGCACCAACAGTATCACCAGAAAATACATGTTGCAAGAAATCTTTTCCTTCATTTATTGCCTTTTCATACATTGAAAGTTTTTCAGAAGTTAAAAGATTTTCTCTTTTAAAACCTTCTGAAATTGCAAATTCCTCTGCACCTTCACCACTTAAAAGAAGGTGAGGTGTTTTTTCCATTACTTTCCTTGCAATTAATATCGGGTTTTTAAATCCTTTAATTCCTGCAACACCACCAAATCTTAAATCATTTCCAACCATTATTGCAGCATCAAGTTCAATCTCACAATAATGATTTGGAGATGCTCCATATCCTGCATTGAAATAGGGATTATTTTCCATTTCACAAATAGCAGCACATACAGCATCAATTGCAGAACCATTTTTTTCTAAAATCTTATACCCTTCCTCACACGCCTTTATCACCCCTTCTTTTGCTCTTTCTCTATCTCTATGCTTTCCTGCTCCACCATGAACAATTATACCAAAATTACCCATATTTATTCCTTATTTTTCTACATTTTTTACTTTTTCCTTCATTTTTATTTTTTGTGTGTCCTCCATTATTTCTATTTTTTCAATTATATCACCTTTCCTCAATTTTTTAACAACATCCATTCCCTTTATAACTTTACCAAAGACCGTATAATTTCCATCAAGATGGGGAGTTTCTTTTAAAGTAATATAAAACTGGCATGAACCAGAATTCGGATCTTGAGCCCTTGCAATGCCAAGTGCCCCTTCAACATGTTTTGCCTTTTCATTAACCTCTAATGGAATATTGTATCCTGCATTTCCATAACCTGTTCCATAAGGGTCTCCTCCCTGAATAACAAAATCAGGAACATACCTGTGGAAAATAAGCCCATCATAAAATCCGAGTTTTGAAAGTTTAACAAAATTTTTGACAGTTTTCGGAGCATACTGGGGATAGAGTTCACAAAGAATTTCACCCTTATTTGTCTTTATTAAAATTTTTAATGGCTCTTTTATTTCTATATCCACATCCTTATATTTTTTAGCAATCTCAATTCTTTCTTCCGGTTTTGAATTTTTATTCAGAATCCTTTCTATTTTTAATTCCTGCTCCTGCGCAAAGAGTAAAAAAAATAAACAAAGAAACATTTGAACCTCCTTTAATTTAAAGAAATATAATTATATCAAAAAGAGAAAAGGATTATCAAAGAGAAGGAATTATTTTAAAGTATCCCTTTTAAAACCTTTATTTATAATTTTTATTTTTCCTGAATAACCAATATTATCCCACTCATCAATTGCCTTTGCCCTTAAAAAATGAACAGAATCTGAAAGAAGGAATTTAAAAATATATGGTGGAATTGAGTCTTTTCCAATGGATTTATCATCTGAAAAAACTTCAACATAAATTATCTTTGATTTATCTTTAACTTCTATTTTTATTTCAATTTCACCTTCAAGGGTATCTCTATCAGAAGGGTTTAAAATTTCAACATCAGGAGGCTTTGTATCAGGTTTTCCTGGTGGAGGCATTTTTTTTGCACAAAAGTTTATTAGAATTATTAAAAAGATTATCTTTTTAGTGTTCATTCTCCTTTAAAAATCAATTTTATTAACTGCATTATAAAAATTCCTAATATAAAAAAGATAAAAGAATTCAGAGATTTCTTAATGTCAACTTCCTTATGAAGTTCAGGAATTAAATCTGATGAGGAGATGTAAAAAAAATTACCTGCTGCAAATGGCATTATGTAATGAATATATTCTGTCCCTTTAAATAAAAAATAGCCAAAAAGACCGCCTAAAAAAGCAGTAAGAGCACTTATAAAATTATAAAAAAGTGCCTTTACTCTGTCCATTCCACCAAAAATAAGTATTGAATAATCACCTATTTCTTGAGGAATCTCGTGAGCCATAACCACTAATGTTGTTATAATACCAAAAGGAATATTTATTAAAAAACTTGCTGCAATCACAACTCCATCTATGAAATTATGGATGCTATCCCCTATAAGACTTAAATATGTTACAGGATGAATCTTGCAATCCTTTTCATGGCAATGCCTCCATCTTAAAATTCTCTCTAAAAGAAAAAAAGAAACAAATCCAAGAATAAAAATCCATGAAGTTGTTAATGGATTTAAATGCTCAAGAGAATGAGGAAGAAGATGTAGAAATGCACCACCTATTAAAGCGCCTCCAGCAAGGGAGACAAGAATAAAAAGAAGTTTATCAAAGGTTTCTTTTTTGAGAAAAATAAAAATTATACCTATAAGGGCTATAAAACTTACAACTAAAGTAGAACCTATAATCCAGATTAAAGTCATGCATTAATTTTAAAGTTTTTTCTTTGTTATATTCAATTATTTTATACTTCCCCCTCCTTAAAAATTTTTATCTATGTTTGAAAACAGGGAAATATTGTGCTATTTTTGAAAAGATTGCTATTTCAAGCCCAACCAGCATAAGGGTTATCATAATTTCAATGAGTGAAGGAAGATATTTATAGCCGGTATAAGATTCAAAACCTGTGATACTAACATTTAGTCTATTGAGAACAACCCCAATAACAATACTCAGTGCGATAAAGAAAAGACCCGTTTCAGAGATGCGGACTTTTTCGATAGAAAATAGAATCATTGGAATAATTAGAAGGAATACAAATTCTAGAATAAATAGAAATGTTTCATACTTAAATTTTAAGAGATAGGAAAGCACATTTAATTTTGCTATGTCCATAATTTTTAAAAGGAAATACATTGCCATTATAAATATAGAAAATTTAACAAGGTCAAAAAGAATCTCTATATTTAGACCTTTACCAAAAGCCCTATGACTTAAATAAGATTCAACCACTACTATTGAAAGTCCTACACCTACCGCGGTTAAGAAAAAGAAAAATGGAAGCAAGGGAGTATACCATAATGGATAAAGTTTCTCAGGCACAATTAAAAATAGTGAACCAAGAGATGATTGGTGGAGGGTTGAAAATACAACACCAAGAATAACCAGAAAGATTACTATTGATTTCATTATTTTATAAAGGCGAGTTAGGCGGAATTTTTCAAAAACAACTATGCTGAATTCCCCTGCAAGAACTGCTGTGTAAAGCATTACACACCATCCAACCTCAAACATAACTGAATGGGGATTCCACATTATTATAGGATGCCATATATTCCAGGGCCTACCTAAATCAAAAAGCAAAGCAAGGATTACAAAAAGATAGCCTAGAAATGCAGTTAAAACAGCAGGTCTTACAAGTTCTTCATATTTTTTTAAGTTAAATATATAAACTATTGCAGTAATTGTAAACCCACCCGCTGCAAGAGCAACACCACACAATACATCAAAACCTATCCAGAGTCCCCATGGAAAATCATCAGAAAGATTTGTAACAGCTCCAAGTCCCTTTGTAAACCTTATTATTGTTCCCAATATTCCAAAAATAGTGATTAGGAGAAATACTCCTCTCCAAAAAGTGAGTTTTAAATTTAACTTTTTCATTCTTGCTCCTTTTCTATATTTTTACTTTTAGAAACTTCTATTCTTCTGTTTATTATCCACCATAATCCGTAAAGGAAAACTGCGCCCCCTATTGCTATTTGAGGGGTTAAAGAAAGTGCCTTCCATGTGAATTCAGAAAGAGGAGTATTTTCTATTCCCTTTGGAAATCCTAATTTTTCAAAAGGTACAGGTGCAAGGAAAAGAATAGATGTTCCGCCAAACTCTTTTAATCCATAAACATGATTTACATATTTATCAGGTTCTTTTTTAATTCTTTCAAATGCTATTTTAATAAGTTCTTCTCTTTCCCCAAATAAAGTGGCACCTGTGGGACACTCAGAGGCACAAGCAGGTT
>JBDRZF010000070.1:0-6709 GCA_039803805.1 Caldifarciminota bacterium | reverse complement strand
GAACCTGAGTTATCTATTGTGATTGAACTTCCAATATCAAATGAGACTCTGGCATCTGGTGTATTATAACCCTTTATCCATACAGTGTCTATTTCTTGAGAAATCAACAACAGAACAGTAAAAGTTAAAATTAAAATTAATTTTTTGATCATCTATTCCTCCCTCAATTTAAATACTTTAAATTTATATTCATCCTTTCCCACTAAAACTTTTAAAAAATATATTTCATCAGGAATTATTTTTAAACTTTTATCAAAAATACATGAAACATCTGCAAAATACTTTTTATTTAAAACGCACTTCCCATATTTGTTAAAAAGATATATCTTTAAAGGTTTATTTGAATTAATAATTTTTAAAGGAATCACACCATCTCTTACATATACTGAAGATAAAAAAATGTTTGTTTTGTTTTTCAGGCTTTTTTCCATTACATTAACATAAACATTTTTCTTAAAATATATTTCTTCATTCCAATCTCTTGTATCTGTCCATAAGACACAGACTTTTTTGCCATCATCCACTATTGAAGCACCATAAGAATTATCTGCGCTCACAAGAATGGTTTCTGGTTTCCAATGTAGCCCTTTATTTTCTGAATATTTATAAATTAAATAAAATTTATTGTTATGCTTTTCTTCCCATATTGCCCTTATATAATTTTTATAAATTGAAATTGATGGTTCCCATTCCTCCTTCTCATCCATATCTCCTAATAAAGTTGGGGACGTCCAAGATACTCCTCTATTAACTGATCTTGAAAAGTAAACTGTATTCGTATTTAAGTCGACATATACAACCCCCACGAGAGAATCGTAACAGGATATTGAACAATATCTTATATCAGAATTTATATAGGTAATTTTCCTGTCCTGTTCAAAACTTTCACCATTATTTAACGACCTTGTATAATAAATTTTATATCCTGTATTAAATTCCCTTAAGTCATACCATACGATATGAACTATTGAATCCCATACACAGATTGAAGGTCCCAATTGTGCAAGGTTAGTAGGAGTAGTAATTTGCCTTTCAGGTTCAAAACTTTCACCATTGTCTAAGGACCTCGTATAGTAAATTTGATAGTCTATATAATTTCTTGCATCGTCCCAAACAATATGAACAGTTGAGTTCCACACTGCAACAGATGCCCAGCCAGAGCCCAACGGTGCATAGGTAATTCTCCTCTCACTTTCAAAAGTTTCTCCATAATCCCTGGAACGCTTATAATAGATTTCTCCGGCACCATCATCTCTAAAATCTGACCATACTATATGAACAAAAGAATCTTTAACTGCAATCGCGGGATAAAGAGAAAGTGAATCATTGTAAGTTAATCTCCTAGGTGATTCCCATGTTTCCCCTTTATCAAATGACCTTGCATAATAAATTTCAGGATTTCCATCTCTTTCATCAACCCAAACAGCATGAATTGTATCTCCAGAAATTGCTAAACTTTTTGTATTGTTTAAAGAAGTATATGATGCAGCAAAGTCATTGGTGACTCTTGTGTCAGGATACCATTCTGAATACAAATATTTTATACACAATATTAAAATTAAAAGAAACTCGAAGTTATTTTTCATTTTGAGTAATCTCCAAACATATAACAAGCATATCTTGAGTATTCAATATTCCTTGTGAACCTGCTATATATAACTTATTTGAGTTTAACACCATATCCTTACCAATATTTTGTGTTGTTCCAGTATAGTGATAAGCCCAATTTTCTTGTCCATTAATAGATGAGAAACTTCTGATAACTAAATGAGGAGGCGGCGTTTCTCTTCCTAAAGCATAAATGATTCCATTTTCATTATATATTAATTTACTGCAGTTTCCTACCACAGTTCTGAAATAGCTCCATCTCCATATACCGGTTGAAGTTAAACTCATAGTAATCCAGCCACTATTCCATGGAGCATAACCCGTTGTTCCTCCTACATATAAATTCCCATCTAATCCAAAAACTATATCTAAAAAATCAGAGGTGTTGGATTGAGTATTGGCACCTTGGTAAAAATACATCCAATTTTCGTGCCCATCAATGTCCAGAGAAGTAACCAATCCTCCTGAACCACATGTTCCTATTAAATAAATATTTTCCTCTTTACATAAGACTTTATTTCCTCTTGTGCTTCCACCTGAAGGAGCAGAATATTCATAAATCCATTTTTGATTTCCTAAATTATCAAAACTTATTACTACTAATCTAGTTGAACCAGAATAAGAAACATACCCACTTACATAAATATTTCCATTGCCATCATGAGTTAAATAATTAGCAATGCCGGGATAGTAAACTGATGTATCCGGATATATTTTTATCCATCTTTCATTTCCCATTGTATCCAAACTTATAACCACAAATCTTGGAGAATAGTTCGATTGAGGAGAAAAACCTTTCCCTGCTATATATAAATTTCCGTCTACTCCATAAATAATAGAATTACCTGCATCCATACCCTGAGTATCATAGGTGTAAATCCATTTTACCGCGCCGTTAGAATTTAAACAAATAGTTATCAGAATCCCTTCGGATTCAAGGCTCCCTGTTAAATATATTTTCCCTCCTATATAAATCATATCATTTAAATAATCTTTACCCGGATAATTGTAAATATATATCCATCTCTGATTGCCCAGTGTATCAAGACTTATAACTGTTATGTCTGTATTGTGAACAATATTACTACTTATACCACCTATATAAAGATTCCCGTCATCCCCATGTATTATTTTGGTAGCAAGATCTGCTGAATCTTTAGTTCCATTATAAGTATAAATCCATTTTAATTGTTGAGCATAAGAAAAACTTAAGATGATTAAAAATATACTTAAAAATTTTAGATTCATCATTCACCTCCTTCATTTTTTAATGATTTTGTAATTGCCCAAATTCATTTTTTTAGACCATATTTTTAAAAAATAAATTCCCTTTGAGAGTTTAGCAATTTCAATATCGTCAATTTTTAAGAAAACATCTTCTGTATAATAAAGTTTATCAAAAATTTTTTGACCTAAAACATTATAAATTGATAAATTTATATACTTTCTTAGTGAATATTTAAATTTTAACAAAATCTTATCTTTGAAGAAAATCGGAACCACAGGAAAATTCTCTTTTGATTTAAAAAGAAATTTGCTACATTCTTTGTTTCCTACCATAGATGTTGTTAAACTTATAATCACAAAACCACTGTCTTTATAACTTCCACCTACATATAAGTTTCCATCAAAATCATAGGTTAAGCACTCGGCTCTCCCTTTAAAAGCTCCCCTGTAGCCCCCTAATTTATAACTCCAATTCTCATTTCCCGTATTATCAAGACTTAATACAGAAAAATAAAAATCCCCACATGCAAGATATAGATTATCATATAAATAAACCATTGAAAAAATAGTGGTTCCTAAATTTCCTGGCCCATTAAATCTATAAATCCATCTTTCATTGCCTGAAGATGTAAAACTAACAACTGACGCAGAATTGTATAAACCTGCGTGATGGTATATTTTCCCGCCCGTGTATATATTACCATCCTCTCCGTAAATTATAGAATATGCATATTCATCACATTGAACATTGGGAATACCAGTAATGCTTTTAATCCATCTCTCTTGCCCTTCAGGAGTTAGACTTATTACTATAAAATCACTAGCATTTTGTGAATTCGTGGTTGTGAATCCTGCTGTATATATGTTTCCGTCACCACCGTAAATAATAGAATAACCACAATCATAATAAGGATAAGCACCTCCATTATAAGTATATAACCATCTTAGCGTTCCTTCATTTGTTAAACTTATTACTGTAAAATCCCAAGATGTACCACTATTATAACTCTCTCCTACTACATATAAATTTCCTAAGGTATCTTGAGTTATAGAATATGCACCTTCGTTGTGGGAATTACCTGTTCCATTGTATTCATATTTCCAAATTTCGGTTCCTTGTTTTGAGATACATACTATTCCCATATTGCCGTTAAACTCGCCACAGGCGTATATATTTCCATCTATCCCTTCTATTAGTGAAGAAAACCCTAAACCGGTTGAACAGGGATCAGGAACAGTGTATATCCATCTTATAGAACCTATGGATGTTAAACTAACTATCACAGGATAATAATTACCTACGGCGGTCAATTGTCTATATCCAACCGCATAAATATTATTATCTGAACCAAAAATGATTGAATTGAGATTTTCCGAAGTAGTGGAAATAGTGTCAAAACCATGGAATATCCATCTTTGTGAACCTTCTCTTGTGAGACTTGTAATAACAGCAAACCCTGTAGACGCCCTTCCCACACAATATAAATTTTCGTCATCTCCTATAATTATGTCATTACATTCAGAGGCAGCATGTTGTTGGAAATAGGGATATATATAAGCCCATCTTAATTGTTGTGAAAAAAGATAATTAAATAAAAAAATAAGCAAGGCTACCACATTTCTTTGAAGATACCTCATCATAATTTACCTCCTTTTAAAATGGTGGTAATAATAATAATTAACAGTAAAAATACCTTAGTTTGAATTAATTATCTTTCAATTAGATTTTTTTTAAATTATTTATTTTTACCAATTTAATTCATAATTTTTCCATAAAAATATAACATTGTTTGAAAACTATAAAAAACTTTATAATACATATTCCTTTTATGGCTATTGAAATTGAAAAGAAAAAATTAATTTTAGAAGAATATTTTAAAAATGGTTCTATTAGAAAAACGGCTTTAAAATTTAATATTCATTATTTAACTTTATGGAAATGGCTAAAAGATTATAAAAGATATGGAGAAAAAATATTTGAGATAAAAAAAGAAAAAAGAGGTAGAAGAAATAAATTAACAGAAAATATAATAAGAAAAATTTATTTTTTTAAGGAAAAATATCCAAATGCTACTTTGAAAGAATGCCAAAATTTTTTATCTAAAAAAAACATAAAAGTAGGAATAAAAACAATATGGGAAATATGGAAAAATGCTGGACTATGGGATAATACAGAAGGCGAAAGTCTTTATTCTCCATTGGTAAATAAATGTCCTGAAAATCAAAAAATAATAGAAGAGGCAAAAAAGTTTTTTCAGGAAGGCAATATAAAAAAATCTGCTAAATTGATTAATTCTCTTATTGGCTATCCATTGGATCCTTTTATAAAGAATATTCCCGATAAATTTCTTTCCCCAAAAAGAAGATTTGACAAAATTTATCTTATGTTTGGAGAAACACCAATTAATGAACAATTGAAAAATATAAGAAAATTAAAGTTTTTTTTCCAAACACATGGATATATCTATACTTATGTAAAAATTTCTCTTTATGAACTTATGCTTCTTTCATGGGTTCATGACCCTGAAAAAGAGATGGAAATTTTAAAATCTATCAAAAAATACGTTAAAAAAATAAGAAATTCATCTATAAAATTTTTATTCAATTTTCATTATGGTATAACTTATGCATATCTTTTGAAAATAAATAAAGCAAGAAAGTGTTATAAAATATGTAAAAAAATTGCTTACATAAAGAATGACAGTAAATACTGGAATATAATGGGCTCTTTTGCAAGTTTTCTTGGAGAATATAAAAAATCTTTTTATTTCTATAATAAAGCATTTATTAAAGAGGCAATTCCAGATTATAAGATTTATTGGAAATTAAGAATGGCATCCTGTCTCACCCATATGGGGGATTTTAATCAGGCTTTAAAAATACTTAAAGAAACAGAAATTAAACCTGTAATTTTTGATATTCATTCTAAGGTTATAGAAGCAATGTGTGAATTGGGGAAAGGCAAATTTGAAAAAACTATAAAAATTTTACAGGAAATCGTTGATAAGGCTAAAAGAGAAAATTTGAGAAACTATGTCCATACCATTTCTTTAATAATGGCAAGTATAAACAAATTTTGGGGGATGGAAAAAGAGGCAAAAAAATTTATATTAAAAGATATTTACTTGCTTAAAAAATATCGTATGAAAAGAGATTTAATTATAAGAGAATTTTTACTAAAAGGTGATAAAAAAAGAAAAATAATAAAAAAAGAAATGCTTGGATTTCCCTTAATCAGGTTAATCTATTATCTTAAAAAATCTGAAAAATCAACCACTTTTTATTACAAGGCTTTAAACTTTGCCAAAAATAAAGGTATTTTGAATGACTTTTATAAATTTATCCCTTTTTTCCCTGAAAGTGTGGAGAGATTAATTCAAAAAAATAAAAAGACTTATCTTCCAAAATATTTTATAAACTTGCCAGTTTTTGTAAAGAAAACTTTAAAATTTGAAATCAATATTCTTGATAAATTTAAAATAAAAAGAGAGGGTAAAATAATAAAAGAGAAATTTTACCCACAAGAAATAGCATTAATTACGTATCTCGCTATAAATTATAAAGAGGGGCAAATTCAATTGTCTAAAATTTACGAAAATTTTTGGGAGTTTGATAAAAATGGATATAAAAATTTAAAAAGTTTAATTTATTCACTCAGAAAAAAATTGAAAATCCCTTCTGATTTTTTGACTATAAGATCTTATAAAGATCAAAAATATCTTATCATTAGAAGAATTAATTTTTCTACAGATTATGAACAATTTAAAAATCATATATTGCGAGCAAAAATTCTGGAAAAATTGGGAGAAAATGAAAAAGCAATATTAGAATATAAAAATGCTTTTTATATTTTCAAAAAAATGCCCTTTGAAAA
>JBDRZF010000069.1:0-6726 GCA_039803805.1 Caldifarciminota bacterium | reverse complement strand
GAATATTCTTAATCTATTAAAGGCTGAACTATGTATTAAAAAGGAGTATTTTAAGGATGCAGAAAATTATTATTATAAAGCATTTAAGGATGGAATAAAATGGGTGAGGAAAAGGGTTTTGGAGATTGAGGAAAAAATTTCTTCTCCTTATATAAAATTTCTGAAAGGGAAAATTCTTATTGAAGATGGGAAGATAGAAGAAGGCTCTTCCTATTTAATTTTTGCTTTAAGAGAGGAGCCTGCTATTCTAAAAGATGTTGCAGCATTTTTAAGAAATAAAATGGAAAAGGAAAAAAACGTTTATTTAGGAGTGCCTTATCTTGAGATTTTGATAATGCAAAAGTTTTATGAACCTGCTTTAAAATTTGCTGAAAAACTCCTTGAAATAAAAGATAGGAATATAAAGGGTGAAATTCTCTCCCTTTATGCGCAGGCTCTGTGGGAAACAGGGAATATAAGGGAAGCAAAGGAAATAATAAAAAAACTTTTTGCTGAAAAATATATATTCAATCCGAAAAGCCTTATAAAATTTTTTGAGGAAAAAATAAATAAAGGAGAAGAGAATGCTTTCATATATCAGACACTCGGAACATTATATCTTTTAGAAGGTAAACCTTCTAAAGCAGCAATGTCTTACTTTAATTTAGCCCTATTAAATCCTTTACTTTGTGAGAGAATAAAAAATATGCTTGTAGGAATAGAATCTCAATTTCCAGAAGACATTGGAGTTAAAATTGCTAAGTCAGGGATTAAGATTATTTCAGGGAAAGAAATTGAAGGATATGAAGAAATTGAAAATATAATTGAGAATTTTAAAGAAGCCTTAGAACTTACAGAGTTTTTTAAGTTTTTAGATAAAGAAGAAAAACCTTATACAGTATTTTTAAAGGCTTTAATTTCTTTTCATAAAGGAGAAGAGGATTATATTAAATACCTTAAAAAATTTGCATTTCCTGAAGAAATTCCTGAATATTTAATGGAAAAAATCATAAATTTACTTGAAAGGGGAATAAAAAAAGGGCTTGCTTTATGGGAATCAATGTTATTTCTTTTTAAAATTTATCTTTATTTAAACAAAAAGGAAAAAATAATGGAGTATATTAAAAATTATGGTATTCCTGAAAATAAAGAACTTCTAAAGGAATTTAGAAAATTCTTTATTGAATTTGAAGAGAATTATAAAGAGGAAAAATCTTATAATTTTTATTTGGGCATTTTACTTTTAAGACTGGAAGACACAAGGGGTTTTTTCTTCCTTGAAAAAAGTTTACCGGATTTTAAAGATAAAATATATGAAATTTTTGAAGAAATTAAAAAATATAAAGGGAAGGAAGATATACTTTTAAAAATTTGTGCCCTTAAAAAAGATATAGAAAGGTTTAAAGAGATATTTTTAGAATTGCCTTATGATTATATAATTAAAAAGGAAGAGTATTTGATAAATCTTTTAGAAGAATTACCCTATGAAAAAGAAGTTTATAAGAGAATGTGGGATATTCTTCTCAAAGAAAAAAGAAAAAATATAACTAAAATTTTTGAAAAAATAATGAAAGAGGAAAAAGAGACACGGGATAAAATAATTTATTATCTTTCTCTTAAAAATGATTTTAAAATTGAAGGAGAAGAATTTTATAAAATGCTTATAGAAAATTCAGATAAAAAAGAAATAGCCCTTTTATGGGATGAAGTTTATAATGATTTTATGAGTAAAAGGGAAAAACCTAAAGCAGCAATATCCGAAATTAAAACAGAAGAGAATGTTCTTCTTATTTCAAAGATTTATGAGAAAAAGGGGAAAATAATACAAGCCCTTGAGATTTTAGAAAGTTTTAAAAAAAGAAAAGGAGCAAGTGAAAAAGTTTTAAAAAGAATAAATTATTTAAAAAGAAAAATCTTTGAAAAACCGCTTATTTTGAAATGGAGGATTTAAAATGAAAATGTGTCCTATTTTATCAGTTGTTTTGTTTGAAGAAAAAGAGGGTAAGAAAATTCCAAAGCTTTATGAGATTCCCTGTGCTTTAGAAAAATGTTCTTTTTGGAATAAAGATGTATGCACCTTTATGGACAAATCTTCATTGAATTTAATAACTACAAAGATAATATCATCTATTGAAAAAAACATTCAGGATCTGAGAGGCGAATTTTTACTATTAAAAGAAGAAACTCAAAAACGGGATAGGGAATATTTCAGTAAGGCAAATGAAATTTTACTAAAATTTGAAAAAATACTTGAGGAGATAAAAAATATAGGTGAGGAATTTAAAAATAGAACTTATTATTATGAAAAAATTTTTCAAGAAATAAGATTTTCCGCAATATACGAAAAAATAATTTTTCTATTCTCAAGAGGTGAATATGAGTTAGCCTATGAGGAAATTAACAAAATAGAAGAAGAAAGAAAAGATACTTCTTTTAAGATTCTTGAAGGAGTTATATTATTTAAAAAGGGTGAAAAGGAAAAAGCAAAAGAAATTTTTGAAGATTTAATACAAAAAGGGGTTTCTGCAAAGGAAGTTTATAATAACCTTGGATTAATTTATTATGAGGAAGGTAAATACGAAAAGGCAATTGAAATATTTGAAAAAGGGTTGAAATTTTCAAGAGATTTCCCTGAAATTTTATATCATCTTGGGCTTGCCTATTATAAAAATGGGGAGATAGAAAAGGCTTTTAAAATGTGGGAAGAAGTAATTGAGATTGACCCAGAGTTTTTGGAAGCAAAAGAGGCTCTTGAAAAATATAAAGAAGGAAGATGAACATAGAATTTATAGGGATAGGAGAAGGTAAAGTTGTGAATGGAAAGAAAAAACTTGGGGCTATTGGAATTGGTTCTTGTCTTGTTATAGTTATTTATGATAAGAATAAGAAAATAGGTGGTTTCGCCCATTCTATGCTTCCAAGAGCAAGAGAAGAGAATCCTTCAAATCCTTATAAATTCGTAAATACTGCAATATATAAACTTTTAGAAGAAATGGAAAAAATGGGATGTAAAAGGGAAGATATGGTTGCAAAGATTGTAGGGGGAGCAAGAATTTTTACAATTCCTGGATTTAAAAGTCCTTGGAGTGTTGGTGAAAGAAATATTCTTGAGGCAAGAGAGGTTTTGACACAACTTGGTATAAAAATAGTAGGTGAAGATGTGGGAATGGATTATGGAAGGAGTGTAGAGTTTGATGCCGAAACAGGAGAAATTCTTGTTACTTCATATAAAACAAATCCTAAGATAATTTGAAAAAATTTAAAATTGTATTTCTTGGTTGTCCAAAAAATTTTGTTGATACTGAGCATTTATGTGGCTTTCTTTTAGAAAGGGGTTTTGAATACAGAGATGACGGAGACCATGTATTTATTCAAACATGTGCATTCATAAAACCTGCAATAGAAGAAAGCACAAAAGTCATTGAAGAATATATAAATAAAAAAAAGAAAGGAGAAATAAAATTTATAGGTGTTGGGGGTTGTCTGCCTTTAAGATTTAAAAATATTAAGAAGATTTTTCCTGAAATTGATTTAGTAATAAAAAACTTAAAAAAAGATGAGATTATTCCCTCTACTCCCAGATTTTTACTCACAAAAGGGTTTTGCTATGTTAAGATCTCCGAAGGCTGTAATGAAAGATGCTCCTTTTGTGTAATCCCTTGTATAAGAGGAAATTTAAGAAGTAGGGAAATTGATGATATATTAAGTGAAATTAAATTTTTAATAAATAATGGTTTTAAAGAAATAATTTTGATTTCTCAATCAACAGGTCAATATGGAATAGATATATATAAAAAACCTCATTTTAAAAATCTTTTAAAGAAAATTGAAAAAATAAATGGAGATTTCTGGGTCAGGATAATGTATATGCATCCAGCAGATGTTGATGAAGAAATTGTTAAAATTATTAAAAATTCTGAAAAGATTGTAAAGTATATGGACATACCTATTCAGCATTTTTCGGAAAATGTTTTAAAAGAAATGAGAAGAAGAGGTGGTAAAAAGAAGGTTTTGAATGCCCTTGAAATGATAAGGAATAACTTCTCTGATGATTTTTATATAAGAACTGAAGTAATGGTTGGCTTCCCGTCTGAAACTGATAGGGATTTTGAGGAACTTTTAAATGGTTTAAAATATTACAAGATAAATAGAATTGCGATTTTTAAATACTATGATGAGAAAAATTTGAAACAAAAAATTCCTGAGAAAATCTTAAGTGAAAGATTTGAAGAGGCTCAAAAAGTTGCAAGGGAATTGATGAAGGAAAGTCAAAAAAGACTATTAAATAAAAGATTAAAAATTTTAATAAATGAAAAAGATGGAAAATTTTATAAGGGGAGAACTGAATTTGATGCTCCTGAAATTGATTTTGAAGTTTATGCAAAAAAAATTAACAAGATTGAAATTCCAAACTTTTATACTTTAAAAATAAAAAATATGAAAAGGAATTTTGACCTTTTAGGAGAAATATGTTAAAAAAAATTTTTAGTTCATTTTTAATAATATTTTTATTAAACACTTCATATATTCCTTTTATTCCACAAAGATATATAACAAGAAGAAAAAAAATCGAATACATTTACAATAAAGTTAGAAATGTTATTGGAAAATTTATATTTTTAAAAGACAAGACAATTGTTTTAATTTATTCAAATATAATTCCAATGAAAATTAAAGAGAGTATTTTAAATAAAAATTAAGGAGGTGTTATGAATGCTCTTATTTATTTTTTATTTTCTCTTTCATATATTCTTTCTTCAAATGGTCTTTCCTATCCTCAGTGGGAACATGGGAGAACAGAAATCGAAATGGAGGATATAAATAATGATGGGAAAATTGACCTTTTAACAATAGGAGATCATGGTTCTCCTTATGTAAATACACAGGAACATGGAATAATGGTTTATTTTGGAGATGGTTATGGTAATTGGCAAAACTATATGAATGGTAATTTTGGATATGGTGGGATTGCAATAGGTGATGTGAATAATGATGGACATAAAGATGTAGGCTATGCAATGCATCACAATTATTCAAATAATGATTTTGGGGATCAATTAATAGAAGTGGCACTTGGAGATGGAACAGGAATGAACTGGGTTCCCTGGGATGATTCCTTAGCAGATGAAGGACAATCATGGGGAATGTTTAGCACTGATTTTGCAGATATAAATAATGATGGGCTTTTAGACATAGGTTCTGTTTCCTTTGGTTGCTGTGATGGAATCCATATTTATAAAAATAATGGCAATGGAACATGGACAAGGACATTTGGTTTTCTTGGGGGAAATTCAAATATGCATTTTGTTTTCGGAGATATAAATAATGATGGAAATATAGATTTTGCTGCTTCCCATCAATATGGAACAGTTTATTTTGGAAATGGAGAAGGGGATTTTGTAAATGCTGATTTTAATTTACCTCCAGGGGGTTCATCAGGAAGAAGAGGTGTTTCACTTGGAGATGTTGACAATGATGGAGGGATGGATTTAGCATTTATAAATACAAATGGTGGTATAGAAGTATGGTGTTATAATGAAAATCAAGGACAATGGGTTTCTTATTCTGGAAATTTACCTTCAACAGGAAATTTTCAAGCAACTCAACTTTTTGACATGGATCTGGATGGATATATTGATGTTTGTGCGTATGGCGCTGGGACATTCTCATTATATCGTGGGGATGGTAATGGAAACTGGACATATGAAACAGGACTTACGCTTCCTTCACCCGGAGATTTATCCGCTTTCAGGGTTGGGAGGGATGCAGATCATAATGGATTTCCTGATTTAGTTATAATTGCCGATTCTGGAAGCTGGTTCACCTATATAAATAAAGTTAAATTTTTTAAAGAGGCATCAATTCCATCACAAATTCAAATAAAACCTGTTTATCCAAGAGGTGGTGAGAAATTTCGTGCAGGTTCTGTTAGATTTATAGACTGGATAAGTGCTGTTCCACAGGGACAGGGGATTGTAAAACTTGAAATTTCCTTATCAGGACCAAATGGTCCGTGGGAATTAATTGCAAATAATTTGCCTGATAATGGAAGATATCAATGGATTATTCCATCCTATTATTCTTCAAATAATTGTTATATAAGATATACCTTAAAGGTTCAAAATGATTCAGTTATTGCAATTACTCCAAGTGCATTTTCAATAATTCCTGTTTCTTTAAAAGAAAATTATGAAATTATTGAGATTCAAAAATTTAAGGGGAATATTTTGATTGATAAAACAGGAAGAATTTTTGTTATAAATCGTCTAAAGAATTTTAAACCAGAAATTTATTTTATAATAGATAAGGAAAAAAGGAAGATAAAGAAAATTTTTAATTTAAAGGGATTACCATGATAAAAATAATAATGTTAATTTGTATTAATTTAGGAGTTTATAAAATTATAGATTATCAAAAACCTGCAAATACTTATTCTCTAAATATTCGGACTGGTGAGATTGTTTTAAAAAATCCTTCCTCCTGGATCCTTCTCGTTGATGATGATGGTGGAGATTATGATAATCCTCAAGGAGACACCCTTTATCCTGATTTACAATCTTACTTTAAAGAGGCACTTGATATTTATTATCCAGGTCAATATGACATATATGAGATAAAACAAAATGGTCCTGGGCCAGATACAAGTATTTTAAAAAATTATGAAATTGTTATATGGTATACAGGTGAATGCTGGAATTCAGCATACTGGTCAACTTTAGAACCACAGGATGAACAAAATCTTGCAAT
>JBDRZF010000068.1:0-6732 GCA_039803805.1 Caldifarciminota bacterium | reverse complement strand
TTATCTTTTATAGGTTCTAAGAATTCTTTTTCAGTAATGTAGGGATTTACTCTCAATGCCTTTTCAATAATCTTTTTTCTCTCTTCTTCAGTCTGTGCTTTTAAATATTTTTCCCTCAATTTTCTTATTTTTTCCCTTCTTTTTCTTTTCCTTTTTAAAAGGGTAACATGAGGTCTACCCTTTTTCATCTTTCCCTCCTATTTAAAAATAATTGAAGTATAACTCACAATTGAACTTGTGACCTCTTCATGGTATATTTTATAATCAACAATTTCACCTTTTTTAGCCCCCATTAATTTTAAAATTTCAAGAAATAAAAAATTTGTATAAATTCCGTCAATTTTTGTAAAATTATTATTTTCTTCTAAAAATTTAAAGGCTTCTTCATTTTCCATATTTTTTAAATGCTCAATATATTTAAGGTCAACTTGAGTTGTATCAAAAATCTCAGGATCGCCGAATTTTCTTCCAACGTGACTTAAGTCAATACTTGAAATCAAAAAAATATCATCAATAAAAGGCTTTATGGAGTTGAAAATCCCCTCTGCTATTTTTCTTAATTCATCTACGCTTCCTTTAGAAATAAGAGAAAGGATTACATAAAAATCTTCTTTCAACGCACTTAAAAATAACAAGGGAAATTCAACAGAATGTTCATTTTTAAATGCTATAACATCATTAAAAATTTGGGAACCAAAAGTATTTCTTAAATTTTCAATGATTCTCTCTTCAATTCTTATTATCTTATTCCCTATTTTACAATTCTTTTTAAAAACCGAAAAAACGCTTTCTGAATAAAAATGGGGGACTCCAAATATCAAAAAGATTTTTTTATTTAAATTTTTAATAAAAGAATAAGATTTTAAATAGGTATCAAAGGCAACATTTATATCAATATGAGGCACTATAATCCCCTTTAACTCTTGAGCATTTTTAAAATCAATTTTTTCAATTTCTCTTTTAACTTTTTCAAAATCAAATCTTATATCTATCTCTTTAAAGGGCATCTCCTCAATTTTCTTTTTTTCCTCTTCAATTTTTTTATAAAAATTTTCATCTAAAAAAATATAATTTTTTTCCATCTTTCTAATAAAACTTATAATTTCTATATCTGATAGAATTATTCCTGTATTTCTTAAAAATTTTGACTTTATATTTTCTATTTTTTCTTCACCATCAATAAGTGATAAAAGCAAAAAAGATTCTCTATTTAAAACCATTTCACTTGAAATTCCAAGAGGATCCCTTATCAAAAACTTATTCTTATAGGGAATTATCTCTAAATTTCTTATTTTGAAAATATTTTTTAAAAATGGGCCATGGAGGATTCGAACCTCCGACCCCCGGATTAAAAATCCGGTGCTCTGCCACCTGAGCTAATGGCCCAAATAAGAAATATAATTATAAAGGAAATATATTTCAAAATCAAATTATTCAATTAGTTGAAGCAGACATTATCTTAATTTTATAACTTTTAATATGTTTTCTTTACTTCTTAAAAAATAAATTTGAGGAGATTCAAATTTTTTAATTCTGCCATTTAAATCATAAATATAAATTGTTTTTTCACTCCTAAAATTTGGACAATCAATAAATAAATTTTTATAAATTTCAGTCTTTTTCTTCTTATAAAATTTTTCCTCTATATCATTTCCTGTTGGATTTTTCTTATAATAAATTTCCCAGTTTGCATCTCTATTATCTTGCCATATTACATGAACAGTTGAGCCTGAAACACATAAAAAGGGCTTTTCTGAAACATTCACATTATTTGTTAAGCGAAAATCATTTTCCCATGTATTTCCACCATCAATTGACCTTTTATAGTAAATCTCTCTATTTCCATCCCTATAATCAGTCCAAACAACATGAATATTTGTTCCTGAGACAAATATTGAAGGATAAAATGATTCCTGAGGATTATTTGTAAGCCTTATATCATTGCTCCATGTATTCCCATTATCATTTGAACGCTTATAATAAATTTCATTATTTCCATCCCTATTATCAACCCAAACAATATGAATATTAGAGCCTGAAACAGAAATTGAGGGATATAATGAACTTTGGGGATTATTTGTTAAACGAATATCAGAACTCCATGTACTTCCATTATCAACTGATTTTTTATAATAAATTTCCCAGTTATTATCCCTGTCCTCCTGCCATACTACATGAACATTTGAACCTGATACCCATAAAGATGGATTTGTTGAATTATTAGGATTATTTGTGAGTCTAAAATCATTCCCCCAGGTATTTCCTCCATCATTAGATCTTTTATAATAAATTTCTCTATTTCCGTCTCTTTCATCAACCCATACAACATGAACATAGGAGCCTGATGCAAAAACACAGGGTGAATAAGAATAAGAAGGGTTATCTGTGAGTCTTTTATCAATACTCCAGGAAGCCCCACTATTTGGTGAATTTTTATAATAAATTTCCCAGTTCCCATTTCTTGTATCAACCCATACAACATGAACTTTTGAACCTGATACAGAAATGCAGGGCTCTATTGATAAATTCGGATCATTTGTTAAACGAAAATCGTTTTCCCAGGTAGTTCCATTATTCAAAGAACGCTTATAATAAATCTCATAATTTGCATCCCTATCCTCTTCCCATACTATATGGATTGTGTCACCATTTGAAAAAATTGCCCTTTGATTGTTTACAGGTAAAGTGGAACTGTTTACATCATTTGTAAGCCTTATGTCCTGTCCCCATTGAGAGAATAAAAAATTTGTTAAAATAAATAAAACTTTCATAATGTAATTATAAGGGTTTTCTTTCCCCAAATAAAAATCTTCCTATTCTTATCATATTTGCTCCTTCCTCAATTGCATATTCAAAATCCTCGCTCATACCCATTGAAAGATATTTTAAATTGACACCATATTCCTTCTCGATTTTCTCTTTTAATTCCCTTAAAAGGGAAAACGCTTTTCTTGATTTTTTCTCCTCCACCGGATATGGTCCAAGTGTAAAAAGACCTTGAATTGATAAATTTTTAAATTTAATTAAATTTTCAAAATTTTTTAAAAATTCGTCAGGTTCAAAACCATGCTTTGTTTCTTCAAAAGAAGTATTAATTTCAATAAGGACAGGATATTCTCCTTGTGCTCTTTTATTTATTTCCTCTGCAATCTTTAAAGAATCAACCGATTGAATCATTTTAAAAATATTTAATGCTTTTTTAACTTTATTTCTTTGTAAAGTTCCTATCATATGCCATTCACATTCTTTTTTAACTTCTTGAATTTTTTTCTCTGCCTCCTGAACCCTATTTTCCCCTATTATTTTTATCCCAAAATCTATTGCCATCTCTATTTTATATGATGGAACACCTTTTGTTGCTGCAACAATTATAATATCTTCTTTTTTTCTCCCTGAAAGGATAGCACTCTTCTCAATTTTTTCAATTAAAATCTCATAATTATTCCTTAATTTTTCCCATTCGCTTGAATTCATCATATATTTTTTGGGGTTCAAAGGTTAAAAGAAAAATCCCTCTAAAAGGGTCAAGCCATGACTTTTTTTCAAAGGGTGATAGAAATATTCCGTTTTTATCAACTTCTATTCTTTTTACCCATTCCCAGTCCTTTTCAATCTTATAAAAAAATCTTTTTACAATTATCTTTTTATCCGTTATTTCATATTCTGTTTTTGTAAAAAAACTTATATTTGAGAAAAAAAGAATTAAGAATGCAAATATACCCCAAAAGATTCCAAAGGAAAATGTAAAAAGCAAAGTTATAAAAATTAAAAAAACTATAAAAAAAATTGCCTTTTTAAGATTTTTTCTTGCGGGAAACACCTCCCACTTTATAGAATTCAAATGGTGAGACATAATCTCCTTTCTTCTTTTGAACCCTCAAAAGTCTTTCCTTTTGTTTTTTCAAAACGTCAAAGAAAATCTTTGGTGTATCTTTTATTTCCTTATAAATTTCAAGCATTCTGTCAATTTTTGCAATCTGCTCAGGAATTCTTAAAGTAAACTGCTTTATATAGTCTTCTTTTTTATACTCTTTATTTAAAACCTTTTTAAACAATTTCTTTAAATCTTCATATTTTGGAATATAACCTGTAGGTGTTTTAACCGCGTCAACTTCCTTATTCACTCTTAATTCCATCCATTTATACCATACTCTTTTATCAGCCTTTTCATTCAAAAACTTCCCGTCTTTATCCCTCAAAAAGTAATTGACTGAGAAAATTCTCGGTTTTTTCTTTAATTTTTTCCCAAAATTAAGATGCATTTTAATATACTTACCTATTGTAACGGATAAAAAGTCAAGGTTTGACATTGGATTGAATTCTCTTTTTGCTTTTGCTTCAAGAACAGCAGCAGTAGGTTCTGATTCAAGGCATGCCCCTTTTGTTATTGTGCCATGAACCCAATCAAAGGCTTCTTCAACAGGAACCCATGTATCAGAATCCCTTCCCCCATAAACAATCCCACCTATTTCCACACCTTCTGGATCATTATATTTTGGATCAAGATTTTCAAATGCCTCTAATGCAATTGTAAATCTTGCGTTTGGATGTGAAGGAGGTATTTCTTTACCTTTTTCATCTTTTTTTCCTTTATACCATTCACCAGAATGATTTATACCTTTTTCAGGACATTCTTTTCCACTTCCAACCCAGTAAACATCTCCATCCTCGGTCATTAAAATATTTGAGAATATGACTTCACCTGGACTTGTAAGAGCCTTATAAATTATAGGATCATCCTCAGGATTTATTCCTTCAATTATTCCAAACATTCCTTTTTCAATATTTACTGCATAAACTCTTCCTTTTTTATTCTTTAAAATAGCAATATCATCACCTATAAGTCTTTCACCTTGCATCATTGCAGTTGAAGTTTTTCCACAAAGAGATGGAAATGCACCAGTAAAATAGGTAACCCTTCCTTTTGGTCCATTAATACCAACTATTAACATGTGCTCCATAAGCCAATCTTCTTTTGAAGCCTTATAGATTCCAAGCCTTAAGGAGAGTTTTTTAAGTCCTATTGAATTACCACCATATTGAGTATTTATTGAATAAACCGTGTTATCAATCAAATCTATATAAACTCTTCTCTTATCAATATTCTTTGATGTCTTCCTCTCATCAAGTTCTCCTGCACTATGGATAAACTTAAAAAATACAAATTTTTTACCCCTTCTTAAAAACTCTTCATATCCTTGCCTGTATAAAATATTTTCACTATGGGCAACATAAGCAGAATCTGTAAGTTGGATGCACGGAATTGCAAAATCAGAAGGAGCAGGACCGAGGGTATAAAAAGAAATGTAAAGTGTTTTACCTTTCATTATGTCTTTCATGAGTTCGTGTATTTCTTCAAGTCCTTTATCCCTTTCCATCCATTCAATATACTTACCATAATCAACTCCGGGTGGCAAGAGAAATTTTGTATTCTTTCTATCCCTTGCTTGGTCATAATATCCATCAAAATGAATTGTGTGACCCTCTATTTTGAGTTTTATCTCTTCACCATCTTCAATCGCCTTCTCTCTTATATATTTTAAATCCTCCTCTGTTCCGATATTAACATAAACCTTATCCGGATTACAGAGTTCAACATATTTTTCTATAAATTTATAAACATCAGGATTCTTTATTTTTAAAATTCTTTCCCACCCTTCACCTATAAATTTTCCCTTTATGTGTTCCATAATTCACCTCCAATTAAAAAGAAAATAAATTATATAGGAAAAAAAAGAAAATAAACAAATATTTTATTTTTATAATGAAAAGCATTATAATTAAAATTATGAGAACAATAGAAAAATTGAAAAAGAAGAAAGTAAATCTTGCGTGGAAACCAACTCCTATAGAATTTCTTGAAAATTTTCCTCACCCCGCAAAGATATATATAAAAAGGGATGATTATACAGGTCTTATATCCTCAGGAAACAAAATAAGAAAACTTGAATATGCTATTTTTGATGCAAAAGAAAAAGGATGCGACACTTTAATTACATGTGGAGGAGTCCAATCCAACCATTGTAGAGCAACAGTCTTTGCAGGTAAAAAATTTGGGTTTGATGTTCATCTTGTATTAAGAGGCAAACCAGAAAAACCTTATCAAGGTAACTTATTTTTAGACCATCTTTTAGGAGCAAAAATAAAATATGTAAGTTATGAAGAGTATAAAGAGAGAATAAATGAAATACTCGAAGAAACAGCAGAAGAATTGAGAAAAAATAACAAAAAGCCTTATATTATTCCTGAAGGGGCATCAAATGAGATT
Source organism: Caldifarciminota bacterium (assembly GCA_039803805.1). Classification (GTDB taxonomy): domain Bacteria; phylum Hydrothermota; class Hydrothermia; order Hydrothermales; family Hydrothermaceae; genus JBDRZD01. The sequence continues at coordinate 464 of JBDRZF010000068.1, read as the reverse complement.
GGATGTCTTGGATATGTGGAATGTATGGATGAGATGAAAAATTTTATTATAAAAGAAAAAATTGAAGCAATATATCTTGCAGTTGGTTCTGGTGGAACTTATGCTGGTCTTTTAATAGGAAAGAAACTTTTAAATTTAGATATAAGATTAATTGGAATAATTGTTTGTGATTCTATAAAATTTTTTAAAGGCAAAATAGAAGATATATGTGAAAAAGCAATTGAAAAATATAAATTGCCAATAAAGATATCACCATCTGATATTGAATTAATAGATGGATATATTGGTGAAGGATATGGAATTCCTTATAAAGAAGAAATTGAAACTATTAAAAATATTTCACAAAATTATGGAATAATTTTAGACCCTGTTTATACAGGGAAAGCATTTTACGGGATGTTAAATGAATCAAGAGAATTTAAAAAAATTTTATTTTTACATACAGGTGGTATATTTAGCATATT
>JBDRZF010000067.1:2309-6742 GCA_039803805.1 Caldifarciminota bacterium | reverse complement strand
TTATCTCATGTATTTTATTATATATTGAATTTTTTGTTTTAATATTTTTAAAAGTAATTACTAAAGATAAAGGGGGACTTTTTTCTTTCTATAAAAATCCAGTCATTTTGATTTTTCATTGGATTATTACCATCTCTATCTGGATAATCTGGGAAATTTTTGTAATAAAAATGAATGATAAAGCAAAGATGAGTATTTTAAATTTTTCTTTTAAAAGGAATGCGGCTCTATTTTTAATCATTTCAATAATAATTTCTATAATATTTTCAAAGATAATAAGTGGTGAAATAAAAATGAAAATATGTTTAGAAAAAATGGGTTTTGAAAAAATGTATGGAAAAACTTGGAGTGTTCCTCTTATAACCCTTCAAATTTTTTATTATTTTTCCGAATTATTTTTGGTAAGCATTATATTTTTCGTTTTTCAAAAAATTGGCGAAGAAATTACGAGTTTAACTTTTTTGCCTTGGGGAGGTATTTTTATAGGGATTTATTGGGGACTGGCCCATTTCTTTACAGGACATGCAAAAGCCGCTTTTCCTTTATTCATATTTTCAATTTTAATAGGTTTTTTTACGCTTCTTGGAAATAAAAACTTCTTTATTTTATACTTGTCTTTAATCTTTTTATATATCTTATAAGTTTAATCTCTATTTATTAACAATATGTATTGCTCTTTTATGGACATTTTCTGCTGCTTCCATAATTGCTTCACTTAAAGTGGGATGAGGATGAATACATTTGCCTAAATCTTCTGCTTTTATTCTTTTTTCAACTGCAAGGCTTGCTTCCCCTGCCATAGAAGACGCTTCTGGTCCTAAAATATGGATTCCAACAATCTCATCATTTTCTTCATTTACTATTATTTTCACAAAACCATAAATTTCATCAGATGCAACTGCTTTACCATTTGCACTGAAAGGAAATTTACCTATTTTTATCTTCAAATTCCTTTGAATTGCTTCCTCTTCAGAAAGCCCAACGGTTAAAAGTTCTGGAATTGTATAAACAACAGCAGGAACTGCAAGAGGCGAATATTCATTTTCAACTCCTGAAATTACCTCGGCAGCAACAATCCCTTCCCTTGAAGCCTTATGTGCAAGAAGAGGCATTCCAGCAACATCACCAATTGCAAATATATTCTTAATATTTGTTCTTCTTTTCTTATCAACCTTTATAAATCCCCTGTTATCAATCTCAACATTTATATTTTCAAGATTCAATCCTGCCGTACAAGGTTTTCTTCCAACTGCAAGAAGTAAAACATTACCCTCTGCAATTTGTTCTTTATTTTGAACTTCAACTTTCATCTTTATTTTTCCATTCTCTTTGATTAATTCCTTAGCCTTTGCATTTGTATATATTTTTATGCCTTCTTTTTTTAATATCTTTTCAAGTTCATCAGCCATCTCCTTATCTATTCCAGGAAGAATCTGCGGCATAAGTTCATATACTTCAACATCACTTCCTAAATTTTTATAAATATAAGCAAATTCAAGACCTATTGCACCTGCTCCAAGAATAATTAATTTAGAAGGGATAAAAGGAAGAGAGACTGCGTCATCAGAAGTCCATATATATTTCCCATCAGGCTCAAAACCAGGAATTATAGCAGGATATGAGCCTGTTGCAATTATTATATTTTCTGTTTCAAATATTTTACTTTCACCATCTTCTTTTATTACTTCAACACTATTTTCATTTAAAATCTTCGCAAATCCCTTTATCCATTCAACCCCATTTGATTTCCATAAAAACTCAACACCTTTTGTGAGTTTATTTACTGCTTTATCCTTCCATTTTCTCAAAGTTTCAATATCATAAGAAATATCATCATTTATTTTTAATCCCATTGTCCTTTTTGCATTCTTTATCTTTGATAAAAGATGTGCTGAATGAATAAGAGCTTTTGTGGGAATACAGCCAACATTAAGACATACACCACCTATATATTTCTTTTCAACAACAAGAACTTTCCTTTTAAGTTGACCAAGCCTTATTCCTGCCACATATCCACCAGGCCCTGCACCAATCACAATTGCATCATATTTCATAACAACTCCTTATTTAAATTTCTAATAATTAAATTTTGAAAAACTAAAAAGAACTTGATTAATAATATTTATTTACTCCATTCATTTAATCCACAAAATTCTTCAAATTTCAGTCTCTCCGGTCTTTTCTCTTCCCATTTTTTATGTCTTTCAGATAAAATAGGACTTAATTGATCTGCTTTTTTTCCAACTATAATTAAGGTTATAACTATCATATCTTTAGGAATTTTTAAAATTTCTTTAACTTTATCTTCATCATAACCAGCTATAGGATGAGCAACAAGACCTAAATCAGTTAATCTTAAAATTAAAAATGCTGTTGCCATTCCGGTATCAAAAAGATAGTATTCCCTGTTCCCTATAACGCAATCAAATTCTTTTTTAGAAAAAACTGCAATTATCATTGACGATGCTTTTGCCCAAGAGTTGCCTTCTGGTAAGGTCTCAAATATTTTTTCAAGTACATCTTTTTCATAAACAAAAACAAATCTCCAAGGCTGATTGTTATAACAGGATGGAGCAAGAGATGCATATCCTGCAATATCTCTTATCATCTCTTCATTTATTTCACAGGGTTTTAACGACCTATAAGCTCTCCTTTTTTCTATCACTTCTTTTAACTCCATATTAGCCTCCTTTTAAGGTCCTAAATGAATCATTGGAATTTCTTCATCTTCAAATTTAAGGGCTTTTTCTCTTTCTAATTCAAAGAGCCTGTAATGCCCCATTTCCATTGTTGCAATATATAAAAGGGTATTTTTAACTTGGGGGGCGGATTCAAAAAGTTTTGCCATACTTTCATAAAAATCATATGCTGCCATTTCAGCCTGCATGGCATGCCAGAAAATTTTACTAATCGGTATTTTCTCACTTTTCTCAATTTTAATTTCAGGAACTGGAACAGGTGTTTTTTCAGGAATTATAATTTCCTTATCTGGAAATTTCTCTTTAAAAAAATGCTCAAAAAACACCCTGTGCCTTTCTTCTTCTTCAGAAAGAAATTTGAGTTTTGGTTTCAAAAAAGGATTTTTTACCATTTCTGACAATCTTGCATATATGTCCCTTGCTTCTATTTCACTCTTTATTGCAGCAAGGATTATTTCATCAAGTTTATATTTACTTAGATCCATATTTTCCTCCTTAAAGTTAATTTAAAAATTAATTATTCATTTTTAAAATTTCTTCTATTCTTTTGTAAATTTTTCTATTACTTGCCAAATTTATTTTTCCAGAAAATTTTTTTATTTTCTCAAAAATCAATTTTTTTTCTTCTAAATAATCTTGTTCATTTAACGGCTTCTCCGCTTTTAATTTTCTTCCGCCTTCCATAAAACCTTCAGGAAAATAAAGATTTTTTATATAAATAAATTTATTTTTAAAAAGTAAAAAACCCAGCCTTGAAAGAACTTCGGGAATACCTTTTTCAAGTTCTTTAAATGTTTCTTCATCAATTTCATATTCTATAAATATTCTGCCTCCGGGTTCCAGATATTCATAAAAGAGATTAACTATCCTTTCCTCTAAAATTGAGCCAAAATAATTTTTATTCCTCACACCAAAAATTTCCGACCATTCTCTATAATATGGTTTCCTTCCATAAAAAATCTTGCAATTGAATAAAGGTTCACCATTTGAATAAAAAAGAAAATTCTCTTCTTCTTTAAATCTACCATCAGAAAGTTTTTCTATTTTTAATTTTTTTTCTTCCATATTTAATCCTTTTAATAGATTTTCTTTAAATACAAGGAGCATTTTTTATCAAAATCCCAACATTTTTTCAGGCTTTAAAATCTCTTCAACCTCTTCTGAAGTTAAAATCCCTTCATCTACAAGAACATCTTTTATCTTTTTATTCTCTTTATAAGCCTTAAATGCTATTTCAGCTGCTTTATCATATCCTATTTTTAAAGCAAGAGGCGTAATTATGCCTATACTCCATTCCATAAGTTCTCTACATCTTTTTACATCTGCTTCTATACCCCTTATACATTTTTCCGCAAAGATTTTTATTCCATTTTTAAGAATTTCAATTGAAAAGATCATGTTATAAGCAATAATAGGCATCATTACATTTAGTTCAAGGGGTGCATTCTGTCCTCCTATGCTCACTGTAAGTGCATTCCCCATAACCTGCGCACAAATCTGCATCATTATTTCAGGAATTACAGGATTTACTTTTCCTGGCATAATTGAACTTCCAGCTTGAATTGCAGGAAGTGTTATTTCACCAATTGCAGTTCTTGGTCCGCTTGATAGAATTCTCAAATCATTCGCAATTTTCATAAGACTAACACAGAGAGTATTTAAACTTCCCATAAGATGAACAACAGCATCTTTTGCTGAAATTCCTTCAAATTTATTTGACGCCTCTTTAAAACT
>JBDRZF010000067.1:0-2299 GCA_039803805.1 Caldifarciminota bacterium | reverse complement strand
CCTAACCTTTGAGAAATCTTATCAATCACCCTCTTACCGAATTCAGGATGCGTATTTATTCCTGTCCCAATTGCTGTTCCTCCCAGAGGCAGTTCTTCAAGATATGAAGAATTAAATTTTATCCTTTCTATCCCTTTTTTAATCTGTTCAGCATAAGATGAAAATTCCTGTCCCAAAGTAATTGGAACAGCATCCTGAAGATGGGTTCTACCAGCTTTTATAATCTCTTTAAATTCATCTTTCTTTTTCTTAAGTTCTTCATAAAGAATTTGGAGAGAACCCAAAAGTTCTTCTAATTTTATTCTCGCGGTTATGTGTATTGCAGAGGGTATAACATCATTTGAAGATTGTCCAAGATTTACATGGTCGTTGGGATGGACCGGCTTTTTATTTCCTAAAGGATAACCCAGTATCTCATTCGCTCTATTTGCTATAACCTCATTTACATTCATATTTGTTGACGTTCCGGAACCTGTCTGAAAGATATCAATAGGAAACTGATCCTCCAAATTCCCTTCAAGGATCTCCTCGCATGCTTTTATTATAGAATCAGCAATTTCCTTATTAATAAGACCTAATTCTTTATTTACCTCTGCCGCATATCTTTTTATAAGAACAATTGCCTTTATAAACTCGAAGGGAAATTTTATTCCTGAAATTTTAAAATTATTTAATGTCCTCTGGGTATGCACTCCCCAGTATGCCTTCTTTGGTATCTCTATTTCACCAAGAAAATCCTTTTCTTTTCTAAAATCTTTCATTAACCTAATTAGCCTATAGGATATAAATACTCATCGTAAAGCAATTCCAATTTAAGTTTATGTCTTGCCTCCTCTTGAGCAAGGGCAATAAAAAGATCTTTTATTTCCTTATTAGAACTTTTATTTGCTAAATCTTCGTAAAGTTTGAAAGCCATCTTTTCCCTTTTAATCGCGAGTATAAGTGCATCCTGATATGAAATATTAGGTTTTGGTTCTATATCCACGAGGTAATCACTCATCTTTAAATCAAGAATTCCTTGAGAACCTGCTTCAATAAATTCTTTTAATTTTCCGGATTTAACCCAGAGGAGTTTAACCTTATGCCCTTTCTCTTCTTCTGCAAGTTTTTCAAATATTGGCTTTATATCCTTTCTTACTTTATCCTTCCACTGATTATAAAACTCGTATTCCTCCTCTTCTCTTTTTATCGCAAAATCAAGAATTTCATCAATTGATTTAAACTTTTCCATTTTAAACCCCTACAAATTACATTTCTTCAAGTAAACTTGTAAATATATCATGATGTTCTTCTTCATCAGCAAGTATTTTTTTGAAAAGGTCAGCAGTAGTTATATCTCCTTCATTTTCTGCTTTTTTTATTATTTCTTTATAAAGTTTTATGGCATTTTCCTCATCCATTTTATCCCTTTCTATCATTTCTTTTAAACTCTCTCCAACAAAAATTGGATCGGGTTTTGTTGTGGGTATTCCTCCAAGATATGCAAGTCTTTCGGCAATTGCCTCTGCATGTTTCATCTCTGTAATTGCTATTTTTTTAAGTTCATCTTTCACAGCAAATCCTTTTACACCTTTCCATAGAACATGTTGCCACATATACTGGATGGAGACCTGCAACTCTCTTGCAATTGCCTTGTTTAAAAGTTCCAACAATTCTTTTGACACCATTTTAACCTCCTTTTAAATTAATTTTAATTCTTTATGTTTTTGATATATCTTTTCAACTAAGTTTTTAATTTTTTCTAAATCTTCATCTTTGGGATACCCCTTAAATATGACTGGTTCTATCATTTCTATATCTATTCCCTTCAACAAATCTTCTATAAATTTCAAAATATTTGTTCCCCATAAAAAAGAGCCAATTAAAGAAATAAATTTTGTCTTTGGTCTCAAAATTTTAAATATATAGAGAATATAAAAAACATTTGGATGAGGACCACCTAAAACAGTCGGAGTTCCTATAACAACTGTAGCACAATCTACAAGTGAAATGGCAAGTTCTCCTATATCTGTAACTATCAAATTAAAAGGCTTTGCTTCAATACCTTTTTTAATTAATTCCTTCACAAAATAATCAATTGCCTTATTTATACTACCATGCATTGAGACATAAGGGATAACTACACAATTTTTAACATTATCAGAAATCCATTCATTATAGGCATTTATAATGAGATTAGGTTGATCATAGACAGGACCGTGACTTGGCGCAATAATTTCAATTTCATAATTTTTAAGCTTCTCAAGATGTTTTATAATATGTTTTCTAAAAGGCATCATAATCTCAGCATAATATCTTT
>JBDRZF010000066.1:5016-6775 GCA_039803805.1 Caldifarciminota bacterium | reverse complement strand
CAGGGTTTTTTCCATAACCCAAAAATATTTTTTCAATTAAAGAATCCTTTAAAATTGCATCATAAATTAAACTATTTTTTGAATATAGAATATGGAGTGTATCATTTTTTATAAATAATCTTTTGGAATTATTTGAAGGGATATCAATTAAAGAGATATTTTCTTCAATTGGCCCTAGTACTGGTATTATTCTCACTCTTCTTTTGTAAATCAATTTTTTCTCGCCACCGGTTTCCCCTTCTATATATGCAATTCCTTGATACACATTATTTCCAGTTTTAAACACTGTAAGTGTTGTAAAACTTGCTATTTTATAAGGAGAATCAGAAATATTCCCTATAATTCTCGTGTTCTCGCTCTTGGATATTATATAGAAAATATCTCGTGTTCCCGAAACCGGGTTACCATCTGGATAAATTACAAAAATTTCTCTATCATATCCAGCAACTGCTGGCATTGTTGGTTGCAAAAGTTCAGCGAGCCATCTTTCTTCCCAATAACCTCCCTGATTTGTATTTATCCAACACGCACCTATAAGTGTATGAAAAGGAGAATTATGTTGGTATTGGTAAACATAAAAGTGCCCAAAGGGGGAAGAAATAGCAGATATATCAGAAGAAATACTCTGTAAGCCACTGATCAATTGAGTAGTAATCCATCCTTGTGTAGTCTTAACAAATTCATCTATTTCCCATGTTGGGTTATCACCACTTGTTTGAAACCCAAATAAAATATGAGGGGCGAAAATACCCGGACCAGGAGGCCCTTTTTTATAAAGAATGCAAGGTGCTGAAGGCCTACCCATTAAAGAAGGATAAGAGGGATAATACCGTCCGAGTTTTACAATCTCAAATTGAGAAGATGGGGATGGAGAATTTGCTGGAAAAGACTTGTAACAGAGAGAATAACTAAAGGGTGGACGATTTAAAAAATCTAAAAATGCAATATGAACCAAAGAATCTGATGAAGTACAGGAAGAAAGAAGAATTGTATAAGTGCCTCCCTCATAAATTTTAAATGGCTCTTTCCATCCTTCCTGATAATAATTATAATACAATTTCTCTTTTCCGTCAGCGTCTTTATTAGTCCATACACAAAATAATATCCCGTTAATAGTAACTCCAATTGCTGGATATTTTGCATTTGTTTGATTTCCACTTATTACCATTGGACTTGACCATGTTATCCCGTGATCCTCAGAAAAAATATATTTTATTTTTCCACTATCAGAATAAACAAGATGCAATTTACCATTACTTTCTATAATTTTTGGTGAATTTGGATAAGCAATTGCTGTTGTATCAGTAATTGAAAAAGATGGCGAAGTGCTTACCCAGGTGATATTTGAAAAATCTGAAAATATAGTGCCTCTTTTCCATCTTACTTTAAAATAATAATCCGTGAATCTTTCACATGGTAAGGTATAACTCATCATACCCGTATCTGTCCCGTTCCCTGAAATAGTTTGGAAAATATGAAAATACTGCTCTCCTTGTTTTCTTACCCATATTTCATAATATTCATCACTCATTGAATTGTCTTTCCAAGTCAAAATAACAGAATTATAAGGATAAGTGCTTGTTGCCTGTAGATTGGTTGGCGGATTTAAATCACATATTATTGCTTCTCCTTCATATGGAAGAAAATTGTATTTGGTGACAGTGATATATAATGTTCCAAAAGAACTTGAAGATGGAATATTAAATTCTGCATCGCCATTTTGATCAGTATACTTCACCTCATAAATTTCATTTTCTTT
>JBDRZF010000066.1:0-5006 GCA_039803805.1 Caldifarciminota bacterium | reverse complement strand
ACTGTTGCATTCTTTACAGGATTACCTTGGGTTTTTACATTCACAGATAAAACTTTTCCTGCTTGAATTAAAGATGGATGCGATACTTCAAAATTTTTTGGCATCTTAGTCCATATTGTCATGGAAGGATCCCCTAATAATTGCCAAGACTTTGTTTCATCCTCATGATAGATTGAACCCCATGTTGAATCCCATACTTGTTTTTTACCTGCTTTAAATGCTTCTCCTAATATAAATACCGAATCTAAATATATTTTTTTGAAAAATCCCCTTACAAAGGCGCTCCTTAAACCTGCGCCTCCGGTGATCACTGTTGTGGTTCCCAAAAATGCACAGGCACCTTTTAAAGAATCTATGCCTGCCCTTAACCATCTTTCACCAGCATATGCCTCACCAGGCCACATTGCTATTGTTTGGCATGTAGCACTTACAACTATTGGAAATTTGCTGTCATTTGAAAGTGATTCAAGCTCAACTTTAAAAGGCCAAAACCAGTTTACAACACCTGAACCCCTATACAAAACAAATTCCCTTCCTTCATTTACCGCATTTATAACATGAGTTGAGTCATGTCCCAAACTTTTCCTGAAAGTGTCTATCTTTGTATATCCATATTGAGTCCAGAAATTCATCACCATTCTTGTATCTCTTACATAAATAGAATCAGATGATGCATCACCATCTTCTCTCACTATTGTTGTTCCTTTTATGTACCAATCAGGGATTAAAATAGGTGTTTTTTCAAAAGCCAAAATTTTATAAACCATAATTTTAGCCTGAGTATCAGGTACCCCGGTAATTGTATCTATAAGACATGGCAATCTTCCAACAGCTATATCAGGTAATATATCACCATTTATATCAGAGTAATAATGATCCCTTCCTTTAGACCGCCGGTTACAAGATGTTCCACAGCACCTACGAGTAATACATACTCTGGTTTTACTTCCCAATTTGAATAGGCGCTATCTATATATGATTTTATCTCATGAGGATAATTTCCTATCTGTGAGACTTTTATAACTTTTGTAGGAATGCCTTTTTTATGTTTCCATTTTGCAAGGGGTAAAACTGCATTATAGAAATCATCTGCAACTATTATTAAATACTTTGCCCCATTTACCTGGGCAAATAAAAGGAATGAGGGAATAAATATGAACATAATTTTTTTAATCATTCTTCCCTCCTTTTAATTTATTTTTTTATAATTTTTATAAATTTTTCTTTTTCAGAAATAATTTTTAAAAAATAAATCCCCGCTTTTAAATCTTTAATTCTTTTATCATCAATTATAATTAAGTCTTTTGGGGTAGAATAAAATTTTTTTAAAATAACACTTCCTTTTATATCATAAATCTCTAAATTTATATTTTTTTGGGGTTTTAAGAATTTCAAAATTATTTTATCATCAAAGAAAGTTTGGGATAGAGGAGTATGAAGTAAATTAACCCTTTCAAATTTTCCTGAAGACTTTCCAGGAAGAAATTCAAATTTTAAAATAAAAGCATCGTAATCTTCTACACTATCTTTATAATATGCTCCTCCACCGGGGTTTAAAGTTGGAAAATCCCACGAATAGGTATAGCCGGTTAAAAATATATTACCCGAAGGATCCGTTGCAATGGAAAAGGCATGATCATAGTGACTCCCTCCATAATAAGTAGCCCATTTCCTTACACCTGAATTGCTAAATGCAAGAATAAAAATTTCTCCGCCTCCTTTTGGATTATCCTGATAATATGCGCCTTCTCCTGGATCAAGCGTTGGAAAATCACTTGAAGCTGTTAATCCTGTTATAAAAATATTCTTTGAGCGGTCTATTGCAATTGAAAAACTGATATCAAAACCATTCCCACCATAATAGGTAGCCCATTTTCTTACCCCTTTATTATCAAATTTTAAAATGAAAAGGTCGCCCCCTGTATCTGCAAGTGCTTCTTGAAAATAGGCACCACTCCCTGGATTATAAGTCGGAAAATCAATAGATGTTGTTTCCCCTGTTACAAAAATATTTCCTGAATAATCTGTTATAATAGAGGTGCCATTATCATATCCACTTCCCCCATAATATGTAGCCCATAATCTTATTCCTGAATTGTTAAATTTTAAAATGAAAGCATCATACATAGTTGCATAATTCTGATAATAAGCATTTGTATCCGGACGATAAGTTGGAAAATTATTTGAACCTGTTCTTCCTGTTAAAAAAATATTACCTGAAATATCAGATGTAACACAATTTCCTCTATCATATCCACTTCCCCCATAATATGTAGCCCATAATCTTGTCCCATAATTATTAAACTTTAAAATAAAAATATCAACATAGCCCCTTAAATAAGGTTGATAATATGTGCCTCCCCCGGGATCGTATGTGGGGAAATTGGTTGAATAAGTCATTCCTGTTAAAAAAATATTATTAAAGAAATCTATTGCAATTGAATAAGCATAATCCTCATCATTCCCACCATAATATGTAGCCCATTTTCTTACACCTTTATTATCAAATTTTAAAATAACAGCATCAATTATACCACCCTTTTCTCCCTGATAGTATGCATTCCCACCCGGATTAAAAGTTGGGAAATCATTGGATGCTGTTGCCCCTGCTAAAAAAAGATTTCCTGAATCATCGGTAGCGAGTGAATATCCATTTTCGCCATCGCTTCCTCCATAATAGGTACTCCATAACATTACCCCACTGTTGTTAAATTTTGAAATAAAAATATCAGACCATCCAGCATTTTCTCCTTGATAATAAGCACCACCACCAGGATTTAATGTAGGGAAATCACGTGAAAAAACAAAACCGGTTAAAAAAATGTTTCCATCTAAATCAGATGTTATTGAATAAGCAATCTCTACGAAACTTCCTCCAAACCATGTAGCCCATAAAAGTGATAATGGCGGATCTATAATGAGAGTATTTTTATAAGAATAGTTTTTTACATCAAAAGAAATAGTACCATCTTCATCCATTTTGTAAAAAACATCACAATTTAAACTTTTAGAACCTTTTATTTCATATGCATAAATTTCACCATCCTCTATTTTACCCAAAGGAGTTGAGAGTATTAACTTTTTACCACCTTTTATTTCAACATCTGCATATTTCACTCTAAACTTTATATCGCTTATCTTAGCACCTTTTCTTACCTCAAATTGATGATGTAATTTGCCATCTTCAAAAATCCATAACCAGTCTATTTTTGGATAAATATTTTTTATCCTTACTTTTCTATAAGTCCTCACACCTAAAATACCATCAGGACAATTCGCTAAATAATAATTTTTATATCCGGGTAAGGGATCATCGTATTCAATTGAATCTTCAAGAATTTTTGAGTTTATAAACTCTACATCAATTCTTGCATACTTCAAAATAGAAGGCTTTATCTCATCAAAGTAAGAATAATTTCTTTGAGACACCTTTTCTATTTTATAAATTACATAACTTATACCATTTTTACTGATAAAAATAGAATATCCGGGTAAATTTGCTCTTAAAATAACATCTTCAACATTACCACCTTGAAAATCATGCATCTGCCCCATATTTTTCTCAAAACCAATATATTCATTTATTGGGTTTTTAATACCCTCTTGTATTTCAAATGGATATAACACCATTATTCCGTATATTAATATTTCTATCATTTTTAATTTTAATTATACTTTATTAAAAAAATTTTGTCAATCATGTGTAGAATACCATAATATTTTAGACTTATAATGAAAGTTTATTTAAAGATTTATGTGATTTATATTGGATTTTTTCGTTTAATAATATCTTAAAAATGTTTTTTATAAGTTCCACTGTTTTAGGATGCCAATCTTTTTGTTTTCTTTTTATCGGCGTTCTTGATTTAAGAGAATTGAAGCTTATTCATTATAGAGGAATTTCATACTTTCTTCAAATTCTTTTTCCATCCTCTCTACTTCTTCTTCCATTGAATAGAAAGGGGTTTTTGAAAAAGTTTTCCATTCAGGTGGTAAAATTTTTGCCTTCCCTGTATTTTTAATGAAAAGTTGTGTATCTGTGAGATCTATAAAAGCACCATATACACAAACATTGTATAGAGAGTCTCGGATATTTCCCAAGACCTCGATAGGTGAAGCAAAGAATAAAAATTTTTCCCCCTCTTTAACTTTTATCCAATTCTCCCATTCAAAAACATCCCATATAGGTTTCCTTTTAATATTTTTTATGTATTCAAAGAATTCTTTATATTTACAATTTATACATTCACCACATATCTTAAAACTAACCTCAACTTCTGCAACATAACTCTTGGTACCACCTATACCCCATGGGAAATACACTGGGAAAAAATCTTCATTCTTCTTAGCATAATTTATAACTTTTCTAAAAATTTTTATTTTGCCATTAGCCCCACCCAAAGAATCGCTTAAAAGTTCTTTATTTTTAATACCTTCTCCATAATAAAATAATGGAGTGGAATCTTTTTTAACTTTTAAATAAATAGAATACTTTTCCCAATCATAACTTTTTAAATTCAAAATTACAACTTCATTACCGGTAAAGAAACAAATCAAATCTTTACTTATTTTTGAAATCTTTACAACACCAAAATTACTTAACAAAGTATTCTCAAAACTATATACTCTATATTTACAATTTAAAGTATTGAATTCAATAAGGTAAGGAGGAAATTCACTTGATCCTTCATAATAAATAACAGGGGCTATCCATATATTTTTATCAACAAGAATAGAAGCACAAACTGCATAGTCTAACAATTCAGGAATTCTTGCAATCCCTATTTTTTTTCTTTTATAATCAAAATATCCAATACCACCAACACCTTCATATCCTTCACCAGTATAAAAATCTATTAAAAACCATATTTTATCATTTATAAGATAGGGATCTGCTGCAGAATATGAAAATGTTGTCGATCTTGCATATTCTTTTTTGCTCTCATACTCCCAATGGGATTCTGAATGCTCAGGTCTTAGTCTTTCAAAGGTAAAAAAACTAAGGG
>JBDRZF010000065.1:0-6831 GCA_039803805.1 Caldifarciminota bacterium | reverse complement strand
CAAGTTGGGAAGGATGTTCAGGTTACTATTCAACAGGTGGGGGATTTGCTGATATAAATAAGGACTCTTACCTTGATTTTATTGTTTCAAATGGAAATGATATGCAAAGGGAAAAAAATGCAATTCACTTTAATATAAATGGGATAATTGAAATAAACCCTTCATGGCTTTCATCTGATGCAGAGTATTCAGGGCATCTTTCAATAAATGATTTTAACAATGATGGATATATTGATTTTGCAGTTAGTAATTACTTAGGACCAGGTGGATTTTCTTCACCTGGAAATGTTCTGATTTACAAAAATTTAAATGGAAATGTTAATCCAAATCCTTTCTGGAAATCAAAGGATAGCACATATAATTTTTCCTGCGATTTTGGAGATGTTGATGGGGATGGATATGCGGAAATTGCAATTGCAGGAGGAGAAAGATATACAAATAAAAAAGAATATATAAAAATTTATAAAAACAATGGTGGAGTTATTGATACATTGCCATATTTTAAATCCCATTATAAATATTATGCCTATGACGTTTTATTTTATGATATAAACAAGGATAACTATCTTGATTTAGTTGTTGCCTGTGATGGAGAAAAGAATTTGATTTTTTTCAATTATAATGGAGAACTTGAAACAATCCCCTCATGGAGTTCAATTGATTCAGAGGGCTCAATTCAAGTTGATGCTGGTGATATTGATAATAATGGTTTTCCTGATTTGATATTTGCAAATAATGGACAACTGCCACCTTATTCAAGCAATTTAAAGATTTATTTAAATCAAAATGGGTTCCCAAATACAAATCCTGATTATATTTTGGACCAGAGTAAACATTATTATTCAACTGTTTCATTATGTGATATTGATTATGATGGAGATTTAGATATAGGCGGTGGCGGATGGTGGGAACCTCTTGTAATTTTTGAAAATTTTGGAGGCTTTTTTCATTCAAGTCCTGACTGGCAATGGTCTCCCCCAAATCCACAAAATCTTGTTTGTGAAAAAGTAACATTTACAGAAATTGATAAAATATGGATTTTAAAAGAAGATACATTTATAAGAGGAGAAAATATGCCAGTTTATACTTTAAAGTTTAGGAATCTATGTGAAATTGAAAATGTTATTAAAATTGATTCAGGAATTAATTTGATAATTCCAAGAAATTTTTATACATATTCCCTTGAATCAGGATGGATTTCAATAAATAAAAATATGACTCAAAATTATGATACATTTTTAATAAAATATAAGATTCCATCAAGTTATGATATAAGCATAACAAACTGGGAGGAATCAAGGGGAAATTTTTACTTTCTCTCAAATTTACAAAATATAACTGAAAAGTATGAAAAATTTGAAAATAAAGAAAGAAAATGTATAATAGTTTATAAGGGGTTTAAAAAGGAAATTTTTGATCTATCAGGGAAAAGAAATAAATATTTAAAAAATGGAATTGGATTTATAAGGGATAAAAGAGGAAAAACAAAAGTTATTATCCTTCAATAATTTTTCTCATCTTCTCTCTTATTATATCAAGTCTTTTCTTTATTTCTTCTTGCTCAACTTTTTTAAGTTCAATTGATTCTTTCAATTTTTCTTCTTCAGATTTAAGTTCCTCTATTCTCTTTTCAAGTTCTATTCTCTTATCTTCAAGTTCTCTTACCATCTTTCCTATTTCTGATTCAAGGGCTTCTTTTTTTCTCATTTCAAGTTCTTCTTTCACTTTTTCTATCTCTTCCTCTATTTTCTTTTTATCCTCCTTAAGTTTTTCTATATCCTTTAAAACTTTTTCCTTTTCCTTTTTAATTTCCTCAAGGCTTAAAAAGGCTCTGTGTTCTTTTTCATAAACTGCAAATTGTCTCTGTATATCAGAAAAAATAATACTCTGGATTAAAATTAATATAATTATAAAAAGGATTATTCCAACACCTGCAACTTTTGCCAAAAAATCAAAGGGTAAAGCAACTTTTTCCTTTTGTATTTTTAAACCAAGATGAATCTCACCAATTTTTACATCCTTTTCTTCTGTTTTGAAAATTACTGGTGCTATAATCTCTGTAATTTCTCCAACATTTTTTATCTCAGTATTTAAATTCTTAAGCATGGAAAAGTTATAAAAAGAAGAAAAATTCCTACCAATTTCATTTTCTTTTAAAGAACCCATTATCTTTCCATCTCTATCTATCACTACCAGGTAGGCAATCTTTTCATCTTTTTCCATTGTCTTTATTTTATTTGTAATTACTTCAAAATTTTCATCAATAATAAAATCAACTAATGTAGTTGCAAGGCTTTCTAGATTTGTTCTGTACAAATTTATAACATTTTCCTCAGGCTCACTTTTCTTTTCAGGATAAAAATAATACACTGAAAAAACAATTCCTATAAGAAAAATTAGATTAAAAAGAAATATTAAAATTTTATATTTACTCATTTTAAATTATAAATTATACAAAAAAAAATTTTTTTTGTCAAATAGAAAAAATAAAAATTTAATCCCTTAAAACCCTCATTGAAAGGTCTATCCATTTTGAAGAATGGGTTAAATAACCAATTGAAATATAATCTATTTTTAGATCTTTATAATCCAGGATATTTTCAAGATTTATGCCACCAGAAACCTCTATTTCGCATTTTCCATCACATATTTTTATAACTTCTTTAATTTCATCAATTGACATATTATCCAAAAGTAAGATATCGGCTCCACACTCTATTGCTTCTTTTGCCTCTTCAATGTTTTTTACTTCAATCTCTATCTTCATTCCAGGTGGTTTATTTTTCTTCATATTTAAAATTGCATTCTTTATTCCTCCTGCAAATATTATATGATTATCTTTAATAAGTATGCCTGAATCAAGGGATAACCTGTGATTAAACCCACCACCTGTTTTTACTGCATATTTTTCAAAAATTCTTAAACCGGGCGTTGTTTTCCTTGTATCTAAAATTTTTATCTTGCTTCCCTTTAATTTTTCAACAAATTTCCTTGTAGTTGTTGCTATGCCACTTAATCTCATTAAAAAATTCAAAATAAGTCTCTCTGACTTTAAGATGCCTTTTGCGCTTCCTTTTATTTTTATTAAATCCTCTCCCTCCCTAAATTCCTCGCCATCCTTTTTAAAAAATTCTATTTCAAAATTTCCAAAATACTTGATTATTTCAGGAACAAATATACTTCCTGCAAGAATTCCTTTCTCTTTTGAATATACAATCCCGATTCCTTCAAAATCTTCTTCAATAACTCCATCAGTTGTTATATCACCTTTACCTATATCTTCTTCTATCCATATTCTTATATATTTATCTATATTCATTAGAACCTGAAGGATGCTCCTACAAGAATTTTGAAATGACCACTTCCAATCCCTGTTCTTTTATCAAGATATTTTATATATTCAATTGAGCCAGCGCCTGTAATATCTTTTGTAAGTGCATAGTTTAAGTCAATGTTGAAATTTGTAGAACTGCGATGATCAACTCTATTACCTGCTGCGGACTTTGTTTCACTCAAACTGAATCTCAAATTAACATTCAGTTGACTCTTTAGTTTCAAAATGCTCGTTTTTAAAAAAGGAAGTCTTATTCCTTTTGGATTACTGTAAGAAAAATCAAAAGAGCCTGAAAATGTCCTTGTTTCACTATTTGAGGAATAACTTGCTGTCTGTGTTATTGACCTTCCTGTCCTTTTGTTTAAATTGTAAGATAAATTAAATCCAACACCATTTCTCAATCTGCCCTGAAAACTTAAAAGAGGAGAAAAGTTATTTGATTCACTGATATTTAAAGATGTAAAAGATTTTGTTTTTTCAAACTCCTTTGTATATCCTGATTGAAAGTTAAGGGAACTTAAATATTTCTTTAACCCTTCAAATTTCATATGGATTGCTGAAATTGTTAAATCAATTGAGGGGAATTGAATCCTGTGTGTCTTTGAAGGTGGAGAATTAAATGGTTTTGTTATTCTATCACCTGTTTCATATTTTAAATCTATACTTAAAAGTTCAAAGTCAAAACCTGTTGAAATGCTTTTTGTTTCATTTTCAACTATATTATTGGATAAAGAATATGGAGATGTGGAATCAAAGGGAATTTTATGGGTAAAACCAAATCTATAATTATAATCAGGTAATTTTCTTAAACTATAATAACTGCTTTGAAAACTTTTTGTATAACTTAAATTGAAAGGATTTATATTTTTTAGAAATTTAAAACCTTCTTTTGCCTCTTTTTTAGTAAAAGATATTATTTTATCAATGAGTTTAACAAAATCAAAATTAGAATTAAAACTATAAGAAGAACTTGAAGAGACATTATCCCATGGGATATTTATAATTGAATCACTGACATTTGTATTTCTTGTTGAACTGAAATTAGAATTATAACCAGAGGAAAAGGAATTTACAAATTCTCTAAAAATATAAGGTAATGTGGGTCTATAATTTAAAGAAAAATTCTGAGAAAAATTTCCAATCTCACCCCACCATTTTTCTGACACTTTTTCCCTCCCAAGATCATATTTTTGAGAAGATGAAAAACTCAAATCAATACTTCTTAAAGGTCTAAAGGAAACACTCTGTGAAGGACTTAAGATTAAATTCCTTATGCTTCTATTTTTTATATAGGAGGAATCTCTAAAAGTGTATCCCTTTTGAATTGAAGAACTGTAATCAAGAGAAGTATTTAAATTTGTAGGGAATGGATTTATTTCCTGCCCAAAGAATTTAAAACCAGAAAAAATTATTGGAAGGGAATAACTTGCTCTTGAACTAAAATTCCTTAATGTATCAAGAGTTAATGGGTCTTTCTTATAATTCTCCATTCTCCTTAGATTTAATGAAATTTTATCAATGGTATATTGAAAAATTTTATTTTTAGAACCTGATTTTGAAAAATCAATCGCAAAACTTTTTTCAAGCCTGTCTGTTTTATTCAATCTACTTTCATGAGGGGTTAATATGATATCAGAGGCTGGCATATATTTTGGAAGTTCATAGGTTCTTTTATAGCCGATACTTAAAGGAATATTGAATCCTTCTGCCGGAATGAATTTATTTAAATATAGTGTGGTACTTATATCATAAAGATAGCGAGTTGAAAGGTCTGAAAATGAACCAGACGAGTAATTTAAATCCCTGAAACCTGCTTGAAAATTTTCATATCTTACACTATAACTCAATAAATCTGCAAAATTACCGTTTAAAGATGTTTCAATTCTGTAGCGAGAATCTCTAAGTGGCTCGCTTACCCTGAATTCGTCAATCCATACTTCCCCGGTAATTTCCTCATCTGATAAATTTAAAATTCCGAAAGAGTATTTTGAAACTGCCTGTAAATTTGGATTTCCTTTAACAAAATAAGAGGGATAATCTGGATTTTGATATAAATAATTTATTTTGTCAGGTGGCCTTTTATTTTTTGTGTCAATAAATTTTAAAGGATCAATTTCTATATTGGTCCAGTAACCTCTGGGAATAATTTCTCTATACTCATAATAATTTAAGGTATCCACTCCACTATAAAATCTGATTACAAAATATTTTAAATGGGATAAATTTAATGTATAAACTCTTACCCACAATTTTATTTTATTATAAGAATTTATTATATTTTCAGGTCTATAATTCGTCTTTGTTACTCTTGCCAAATGGGAATTTTTCAAATTTTCAAATTTCAAAACTAAGGAAGCTTCTCTTTCAATGGTACCGGTCACGGGATCTTTATAAAGTCTGATTGGTGGGGGCTCGTACATACTATGTTCTTTATTGTTATAAGTTGTAACATAGAATCTTTCAATCAAAGTATCCACGGGTATTTTCTTTGGACCTGCTATAAATATACCATCTTTTATGTATCTATTACCCACAATTTTAATTGAGGCAATATAAATTGTGTCTTCAGATGTTAAATTTGAAATCCATATTCTCCCAAATTTTATCCTTGATAAATCGGGATTTCCTATTCTATTACATCTTAGTGTATCATTTAAATAAATTCTATAAATTTTAAATCCAGCAGGACTTTTATAATAGTAAGTGGTATCATTTTGAAGGTCTATAACATATTCAAAAAGATTATCAGGTTCATCTATTCTTCCGTCTCTATCAAGATCCTCTTCATCTAATCTTCCATTATTTTCGGTTCCATTAATCTTTTCAATATTATCAAGGTCATAGTCATCATTCCCATCATCGCCAGGTTTTG
Organism: Caldifarciminota bacterium; assembly: GCA_039803805.1. Classification (GTDB taxonomy): domain Bacteria; phylum Hydrothermota; class Hydrothermia; order Hydrothermales; family Hydrothermaceae; genus JBDRZD01. The sequence continues at coordinate 625 of JBDRZF010000065.1, read as the reverse complement.
ATTCACTATCTTTGCCTTTAATACCATCAAGACCTGTATCTTCATCTGGATCAAGTTGCCCATTATTGTTTTTATCCTCGGTATCTCTTTTTAAAGGATCACCTTTTAAATTCCCATTTTTATCTCTCCAGAAAGTATTCTCGTTCATAGAATTGGCAAGATCTATTCCTAATATTCCCCTGTCACCTTTTACTATTATTTCAATATACTCATACTTTGAAAAGTTAAATCCCTCTGGAGATATTAGTGTATGTAATGACGCCCACTCCTCAGGATGATTTTTTAAAGGTTTATAAATAATTTGCATCACATCTATTAAATCATCTTTTTCTTCTCTTGGAAGATTAGGATTTATATCACCTTTTTTGAATAAATTATTTCTTGTTGTCCATATTACTTTCTTACATAAATTATCTAACAACTTACCTCTGGGAGGAGAACCTCTCTGCCAGTAAAGATAGGAAGAAGGAAATTCAAAAGATTCTTCAACTCCTTCCATATCATCAAGTAATGCAGAACCATAAATATTTGGATTTGGAAAAGATTGATTATATACAATATTAAACCTAACATTAGATTCTTTTTCAGTTTTTACAATTGGCAATGCATCACATAGTTTTGTTAA
>JBDRZF010000064.1:0-6902 GCA_039803805.1 Caldifarciminota bacterium | reverse complement strand
GATGAGCCTTATAATCCCTGTAACTGTTAGTTATGATAGTGACCTTGAAAGGGTTGAGGAAGTTACAACTTCTATTGCAAAGGAAGTTTTAAGAGAAATTTATGGTAAAGAAGATAATGAAGTTTTTATAAGATACAGTTCCTTTGGTGAATACGGTATAAATTTTAATGTAATAATTAATATAAAAGAGTTTTCCCAGCAATATTTAATAAGGCATAATTTTATCAAAAGGTTATACAAAAAATATAAAGAGGAGGGAATTGTTATCCCCTATCCTGTGAGAAAGATTTATATTGAAGAAAAAGAAAAATTCAAAGAATAATTGATGCATTTATTCCAGTCTTCTTTATAAAATTCTCTTATTTTTTCAAGTTCTTTTTTTTCAGGAAAAATATTTTTATAATTTATTAAAAAGTCAGGTATATATTTTGAAAGGTATAAAATTGGATATCTGATAGGGTAAACGATGAAATATTTTTTTAAAAATCCTCTTGGTCTTAAATCTATTCTTGATGACAATTTATAGAAAATATTTAATTCTTTTTCGCCATAGGATGAATGTCTTTTTTTGAAAGAAATCTTTGATTTATCATAATCTGCCCCAACATATTTTGCAATTTTATCTAAAAACCTTTCCGGATTATTTTTGAGTTCATCATAAATAAGAACAAGAGGCTTTTTCTTAAAATTCTTTTCAACAAACTTTATTTTTTCATAAAAATATAAATCATCTATTTTGAAATACCCTGTATTTTCAAAATTAAAGAGTTCACTAAATTTTATTCTTCTTCCATTTTTAATCATCCTTTTAAATTGAGAATAAAGCCATTCATCCTGTCTCCTTAAAACAAGAATGATTCCCGCATCAGGAAAATCCTCTTTAAACCATAAAAGCATCTCCTCAAATCTTTCATCACATTCCCTTGAAACAAGAAATTTACCTTCTCCCTTTTTCTTTATAATTTCCTTTGATTTTTTAAATTTTGTCATCGGAATATAATTTATATTCTTTAACTTTGGAAAGAAATCAAATTGAAGATATTTTGTTCCTGTTTTTCCAAGTCCTGCATGAAAATAAACTTCAAGCATTTATTAAATTATAAAGAATTTAATGGGCTCTATTAAAATATTTTAAGTATTTTTCTGGTAATTTCTTTATCCCTTTCACCTTTTATCTTTATAAAATATATACCCTTTTTAAATTTTAAAGGGATTTCCTTTTTACCTTTTAAAAGGAAAAATTCCTTATATACATTTCTTCCTGTTATATCATAAATAAAAACAAACAAATTGTCTTTCTCAAGATTCAAAATTAATTTACCATTTTTATAAAAGCAATATTCATCTTTTACTTCTTTTTCACCTATATCCACAGGACTCATATAAGAAAATTTTATTGCATCTGATATAACAACCTCACCATTTGTTGAATTTGAATACAAAATTAAATAAAAAGGTGAAATTAAAGTAAAAGTATCGCAAAAAATCCAGCCAACCTCATTTATCCCTTGAGAATATTGATTTACATAAAAATCAAAGGTGCCATTTTGAGCATAGATTCTATAATGAGCATTTTGGGTTCTATTATATCCCTTTCTTGCAAAAACTCTTACTTCATAAATTCCAGAAGGTAAAAATGAAAAATCATATTTAACAGAATCGTTCTGATATGTATAAGCCCATCTATAATCGGATAAATATCCTGTATAGGATGATAAATTCCAGTTACCATAAAATTGGCAAAGTAAATCCCCATCATCTATTAAATAAAATGGAAAAATATCAATAGAATTTAAAAATCTGAATTTAATTGCATCAAAGGCAATCTTTTTCCCGGAGACATTAGAAGTATCACCAAGAGTTACGCATCCATTAATATAATTTCCCTCCTTTGGCATCGGATATATTCCAAGACTTTTCCATTGCCCATTAAAATTACCCTGATTAACCCAGTAAGGAGTTATATTAATCAAATTATAAATTTTATATCTTACATAAGCATTAAATTCAGTATCTGCTGGTATATAAGCAAATATTTCATAATCCCCTGTATCGGGTAAATTGGGTGTCCATCTTGCCCAGTTTGAAACAGGATTTGTCCATGTATATGTCCAGAAAATATGACCACCGTATCCATATCCAACATTATCTTTAAACCACCAAGAAGAATAGGGTCCTCCCCTTTTAAACCCTTTTGTAAGGTCATCAACTATTGTATCTGGATAAGGCAAATATCCAACAAGTCTCATATAATATGTCCAGTCCCAGTAAGGACCCGGGTCTGTATGTGTTGCTCCCGGAACCTCATTATGTCCTATTATATGCTGTCTATCATAAGGAACACCAAATAAATTAATCATTGACCTTGTTATATAAGCAGATTTTTTATACATCTCATCAGTATACCATCCATTCTGTTCAATCCAACCCTCATGTTCTATTCCAATACTTTTTGTATTATATGTCCAGTTTCCTGCATGCCATGCAATATCCTTATGGCGAACCATCTGGGTTGAATGACCATCAAATGATCTTAAAACATAATGGGCAGAAACATTAGAATTTGGATTTCTGAACCATGCAATTGTTCCTTCATATGTTCCCTGTGCAGTATGAATTATAACATATTGAATTGGATATGTATATGGTCTATTTGAAACTGTAAAGTTTGAAGAATCTGCATAGATAAATTGATTAACACTATCAAGTTCTGGTGTCTCAAAAATTTCTTCCTTGATCTCTATTTCTTTTCCTTCAACTTCAATTATTCCCTCTTTAAACCCCTCTTTATAAATTTCAAAAAACCTCTTTAATTTAAATTCATTTCCTTTAAAATATTTTAAAAGTGCCTTTTCTAAATTATTGTTTTCTTCATTCAAATATTTTTTCAAAAGATACGCTGAAAACCTAATATTGTTCTCCGCGTCACCAGCAATAATTTTCAACTTACCCTTATAATGAATTTTTGTCTTTCCTATATCATGAAGTTCACATTCAATTTCAAAATCAGGAACATTTTTAAGTTTAATTTCATCAATAAAGATAGTATCTTCTTCAGAAATTCCCATTATACCATACTTTCTATCAATTGACGGACATTTTATATGATGAAATCTTGTTTCCATATAACCTATGATTTTCAAAATATTTGCATCAATACCGAATTCCTTTGCAGAGTTTTCCATTATTTCTTTATATTTTTCAAGTTCCTTGATTCTTTCAAAAGGAGGAGCAAGGATTACAAATATTATGAAAAATTTTATCATTTTATTTCCCTCCTATTTTAAACAATAAATTTTACAGTTTTTTTTATAAAAATTCAAGAATTGTTAAATTTTTTTGTAATTAAAATTTAAAATATGATATAATTAGAACATGATAAAATTAATAATTTTTTTATGTTTTGTGCCCTTCTACTACATAACACCTGTGAATTGGGATAAAGCAGGCATCAAAAAAGGACAAAACTCTTACAACGGGATAAATGGAACTTATCTAAATGGAAAAGAAGGAAATATATCAAATGAAGAGTACAAAATTTATATTATGCAATTAACTTGGGGTGTATATCGGGGTTATAATGAGAATCTAATATTTGGTATAGAGACTTCTTTATTTGTTTCCCAAATCGAACTAAGCGGAGTTTGGGATTATACAGAATTATTTGGTAAAGTATCATTTCCTATAAACCGATTAATTTTTAGTATAAAAACCGGGATATGTGGTCTATATATTTTTCCATTTATTTTTCCAGCAGGAATATTAGGAGGAATTCCCCGGATTTTTAGATATGGAATATCACTTGGAATTCCCAATCCCGAAAAATTCACATTATCTTATTTTTGTATGTATTATAAAGTCCATACTTTTAATATCAGTTTTAATTTAAATAAAAATCATACTATTTCAATAGGTTATACAAGATATTGGAATAATCCCCACGAGTTCTATAACGGATTTAATTTTGGAATAGGTCATAGAGAATAGAGTATCCTTATATTTTTTATATTAAAAACAATAACCGAGAGAAAGTCCACCTTGAGGGTAGAACATCCATCCAGCAAAAAAGAAAAGAACACAAGTTATCCTAAACATGATGCCTCCTTTCCATGGTTGATAACGATATCCCATGCCTGGCTGGAGTAAAATTTCTTTACCTTCCCATTCCCATACAGTGACACAATAAGAAAACCCCATGCTTATTTCCAGATTGTGTGGTGAGCCTTGAGAACATAAAGATTGAAGAGAATTTAATGAAAAAATATACACATATCCCACATTATAGAATCCCCAAGCACCTACCCCTATTCTTACTGTGGAAGACGGAGTAATTCTATAATCTCCATTAATTGAGAGAGAAAGAAGCGGTCCTCCCTGTCCCCCAAATTCAAAATAGATAGATAAAGGTTTAAATTTCTCATCATTTTTATTTTCAATGGTTTCCCCATTTAGTTTTGATACTGTAAATGTAAACAAAATTAAATAAAATAATCTCAAGGTAAACTCATTATTTCAATTTTAAAAATTTTTCCCTTTCTTTAAAAACTGTTTTACCGTATTTTTCTGCTGAAAATTCAAAAATGTAAACTCCTTTTTGGATTTTACCAAGTTTTTCAATCTCTATTTCATAAAATCCATCTGAAAGATTTTTTAATTTTTCTTCATAGATAATCCTTCCCATAACATCATAAATCTTTATCTTCCCAGTGCATTCATAAGGGATTGAAATTTTTATAATATTATTCAAAATTTTAAAAGAAAAAACTGAAGGGATTTCGCTTTCTTCAACCTTTACTGCACTTATCCTGAATGAATCACTTACCTCATAAATATTTAAATTTGAAGAACTTGAAAGTTTAATCCTTGCATTATTTGAAGAAATTCCCTGAGGGATTGTCCATTCATAATTCCCCTGATTATTCTGATTTAAAATTATTGTATTCCATGTTGTTCCACCATCAAGAGAATAATATAGATTTATCTGGGATAAAAATCCTTTCATATTCCATGTGATAAAATATTTTCTCTGGGAAAACCATAAGTCTCCAAGAAGAGGAGAGGTAATCTCTATAAATGGTGAAGAGATGATTAATGTATCACTTAATCCATAAACAAGAGTATTTGAAGAATTTTCTATTTTAATCATTGCTGTATTGGATATAACCTCTGGAACTGTCCATTCATATTTACCTGTATTTTGGACATTTGAAGCAATTATCAGCCAGTTCTGCCCACCATCAAGAGAATACCACAAGTTTGCATTTGAAAAACTGCCTATTGTCCTCCATGTAATTGTATATTTTCTTCCATCTAAAAGGGTATCAGAGGCGTAAGGTGAAGTGATGATAATTTGCTGCGGTAAAATTGAAAACCTTTCACTTATATCAAAAACCTGTGGATTTTGAGAACTTGTTATTTTTATAAAACAATTATTGGAGATTGCAGTTGGAACATTCCATTCATAATACCCATTATTATTTACATTTGTTTGAATAACATTCCATGTATTTCCGCCATCAACAGAATATTCAAGATTTACACTTTGAATTGTTCCTGTCCATTCCCATGTTATGTAATATTTTCTTCCTGAAATAAGTGAAGCATTCAAAAAGGGATATATAACATTTATTGTCTGTAAAGGTATCCTGAAAGTATCGCTTATTCCATAGATATTTAAATTTTGAACATTTGAAACCTTTACAAGGCAGAAATCTCCCGGTGTATTCGGTATTGTCCATTCATAATTTCCTGAATTTTGTGTGCTTGAAGTTATAACCTGCCATGAGGAGCCACCATCTATAGAATATTCAATCTTTGCGTTCTGGAAAACTCCTGTATTCCACCATGCTATAAAATATTTTCTTCCTATTATCCATTCCTCATCCTTTTCCGGTGAATATACAAATATCTTTTGTGGAACAATATTAAAGGTATCGCTTATATCAAAAACATTTGTATTTGCCGAATTTGAAATCTTTATCAAAGCCATGTTAGAAGGCGTATTCGGGATTGTCCATTCATAAGATTGGCTATTCTGGACATTTAAAGCAACTGTATTCCATGTAACCCCTCCATCAACTGAATATTCAATATTAACACTTGGAAAAGCGCCTGTATAATCCCATGTTAGAAAATATTTTCTTCCAATAATAAAACTATCTCCTGAAACAGGGCTTGTTATGAATATCTCCTGTGGTATGATTTGAAAAGTATCGCTTATATCCACAACATTTGGATTTTCATAATTTCTTATTCTTATAAGGCAATTATTAGAAGGAGTATTTGGGATAGTCCATTCATATTCTCCATCGTTTTGTGTAGGGGATACAATATTAACCCATGTTGCACCACCATCATAGGAATAATCTATAACTGCGTTAGCAAAACTACCATAGGTATTCCACAATATGAAATATTTCTTCCCAACAACCCATTTTTTTGTGGAATCCGGTGAAACAATCCTTATTTTCTGTAAATGAATTGAAAAACTATCGCTTATATCCTGTGCAGTGCCATTAACATCTTTAACCATTATTCTACAATTATCAGTTACATAATTGGGCACAGTCCATTCATAACTTTTCTGGGTATTAGAGACTGTTGCAATATAAGTCCATGGACTGTTATTTATTGAGTAATAAATTTCTACCTGGTTTGGACTTGCGAATTGCTGGCTGTGCCATGTGATTATACATTTATTTCCTATTAAAAATGTATCACCAGAAAGTGGAGACAGAATTTTTAAAGGAACACCAATAAGTGAGGTTGTATCCTGTATTGTAAATGAATCACTTAATCCTGTTCCAGCAGCACGAACCATTACAATTGCGTTATTGGATAAAAAAGTATCAACTGACCAAGTATACCAGCCTGTATTTGGGGTATTATTAATGATTGTCTTC